>NZ_JBQKHC010000007.1:0-77464 GCF_052118485.1 Collinsella sp. LCP21S3_C7
GCGCCCCCGGTCCCCGGGGCGCGGCCCTCTTGCTTAAACTGCTCAATTTTTCGTGCTCACGGTGCTCATTTCCCAGTGATCACTCGGACCACTTCTTAGTGAACATCAACATTTTCCGAGATTGTCCTTGCATCGGCGGGGGAGTTCCCGTATAGTACTTCTTCACACGGGGGCGTAGCTCAGCTGGGAGAGCGCTTGACTGGCAGTCAAGAGGTCAGGGGTTCGATCCCCCTCGTCTCCACCCGAGCATTGAATGAGGCTCCAACGCAAGTTGGGGCCTTTTTCATATCAATCGTCCTGCAGTTTATCTTTACTTAGTGGCTGTTGAAGTAAATCCATCCTAAATTGCAAATATGAATGAAATTAACGCCCTACGCCATTGCAGGCCAAAATAAGGCGTCAACGCAATGTAAAAAGGCCAGGCGTGTTGCCCGGCCTCGAAATACTCTGGTGGGCCCTCCGGGATTCGAACCCAGAACCCAGGGATTATGAGTCCCCTGCGCTAACCGTTGCGCCAAGAGCCCTTATGTACTGTGATAATAATTTCAACAATGGAAATTCATTTCCCATCGGGTTAAATCACGATTTGAAATACTACCATGCACAAGCATGTCGCACAACGCACGATCAAGCCATGTTTTTAACACCCGGTATTCCCTGACAATCAAGATGCATCACAAGAAATATCACTGGATGGGAATTGTTCAAGCCATTATCCCAAGACTGCAAATAGAGCTAACCATCGGCGAACTGGTGCCATTTCAAAACCATGCCGGATTACGGGGCTGGACCCGGACCGGCCGTCCATACCCTGCATCTCACGAAATTCGCAAGTCGTCTACCTGCGGTTTTGATTTTACCGATTGCGGCATGCCCGAGGGTTCCCGGCCTGGCCCCGTAAACCGGCATGGTTTTGAGATCGCCGGGTGGGCGGGAGCGCGATTGGTCCCGATAATGGGCCTGGTGCCGGCCGGATGGCCGTTGGGCGGACGGCGGCCCGCGCCGCGGAAGCGAAAAAACGGCGGTCGGCGGGACTCGAGATGTCCCAAGGGCGCCGGAGAGGGGGGCGGCGGCAACGCCGCCGCCCGCGGGGCGCGCCCCCGCGGGCCGGATCGGGCATCGCGGGCCCCTCGCTCCCGAGCCCGTCCCGCATCCCCGGCCCCGCCGCCGAAAGTTTTTCCGAGATTGTCCTTGCATCGGCGGGGGAGTTCCCGTATAGTACTTCTTCGCACGGGGGCGTAGCTCAGCTGGGAGAGCGCTTGACTGGCAGTCAAGAGGTCAGGGGTTCGATCCCCCTCGTCTCCACCCGAGCATTGAATGAGGCTCCAACGCAAGTTGGGGCCTTTTTTCATATAGGCACACAAGGTCAAAGGCGGCACCATGATCCTCCAGGTCGACAAGATCGAAAAAAGCTTCGGCGCGCGCGTCCTCTTTAGCGGCGCGTCCTTTCAGATCAACCCCGGCGAACGCTTTGCGCTCGTGGGACCCAACGGCGCCGGCAAAACCACCATGCTCAAAATCATCATGGGTATCGACAGCCCCGACGCCGGCCAGGTCCAGTACTCCAAGGACTGTCAGGTGGGCTACCTCGAGCAGGAAACCAACCTGGAGCACAAGGACACGACCATCCTCGCCGAGGTCATGGCCGCCGCCAAGGAAATCCGCCGCATGGGCGAGCGCGCCAACGAGCTGCAGGCCCAGATCACCGAGCTCTCTGAGCAGGGCAAGGACATCGACGCGCTCCTTAACGAGTACGGCCAGGTCCAGGACCGCTTTGAGCATCTGGGCGGCTACGAGCTCGAAAGCAATGCCCGTAAGATCCTGTCCGGTCTGGGCTTTAAGGTCACCGACTTTGACCGCCCGTGTTCCGAGTTCTCGGGCGGCTGGCAGATGCGCATCGCGCTGGCCAAGCTCTTCCTGCGTCATCCCGACCTGCTGCTTCTGGACGAGCCCACCAACCACCTGGACCTCGAAAGCGTCCAGTGGTTGCGCGGCTTTATCGCCAACTACGACGGCGCCGTGCTCATCGTCAGCCACGACCGCGCCTTTATGGACGCCTGCGTCGACCACGTCGCCGCGCTCGAGAACCGCCGCGTGACCACCTACACCGGCAATTACAGCAGCTACCTCAAGCAGCGCGAGGACAACCTGGAGCAGATGCGCGCCAAGCGTGCCGCCCAGGAGCGCGACATCGCCCACATGCAGGTTTTCGTCGACAAGTTCCGCTACAAGCCCACCAAGGCCGCCCAGGCGCAGGAGCGCATCCGCAAGATCGAGCAGATCAAAAAGGAGCTCGTCATCCTGCCCGAAGGCCACAAGCACATCGACTTTAAGTTCCCCGACCCGCCGCGCTCCGGCGACATGGTCGTGGGCCTGGAGGGCGTGTCCAAGTCCTACGGCAACAAGCACATCTATAGCGATATCGATCTCAAACTCTATCGCGGCGAGCATGTGGCGCTCGTCGGCCCCAACGGCGCCGGCAAGTCCACCCTCATGAAGATCATCGCCGGCCTGGAGCCGCCCACTACCGGCACGCGCGACCTGGGTACCAACGTGGGCGTGGCCTATTACGCCCAGCACGCGCTCGAAGGCATGACCGAGTCCAACACCGTCCTGCAAGAAATCGACACCGTTACGCCCAAGTGGACCGTGCCGCAGCAGCGCAGCCTGCTGGGCGCCTTCCTGTTTAGTGACAACGATTCCATCGAAAAGCAGGTCCGCGTTCTTTCCGGCGGCGAAAAGGCGCGTCTGGCCCTGGCTAAGATGCTCGTGGCCCCCGAGGCACTTCTGTGCCTGGACGAGCCCACCAACCACTTGGACATCGACTCGGTAGACATGCTCGAGAACGCCCTGCAAAACTTCCCCGGCACCATCGTGCTGATCAGCCACGACGAGCACTTGGTGCGAGCCGTAGCCAACCGCGTCATCGACATCCGCGATGGCAAGGTCACGGTCTATGACGGCGACTACGACTACTACCTCTACAAGCGCGAGGACCTCGCGGCCCGCGCCGCCGAGGCGGCAGGGGAGAGCACGCCTTCCGCGACCAAGCCCACCAAAGCCAGCGCCGCCCAGGCCGATACCCCCGCTGCGGCGCCTAAGCCGGCCGAGGGCAAAAAGACCAAGGAGCAAAAGCGCGCCGAGGCCCAGGCCCGCGCCGCGCTCAACAAAAAGCTCAAGGGTGTGCGCAACCAGCTCAAGAAGATCGAGGCAGAGCTGGACAAGAAGCGCGCCCGCTATGACGAGCTTATGGAATTGATGGCGAGCGAAGAGCTTTATGCCGATCAGGATAAGTTCAACGCCGCGCTGGGGGAATATAACGGGCTTAAGCAAGAGCTGCCCAAGCTCGAGGACGAATGGCTCGAGCTTTCCACCCAAATCGAAGAGGAGACCGCGCGTGAACTCTCGTAAGGCCGCTGCCGTGGCGATGAGCATCATCGCCATCGCGTGCCGCATCTGCGGCATCTTTATGAGCGCGATGACTGTGCTGCTGTGCTTTAGCGGCCTTACCGCCAAGCTGCAGATTGTGGGCTTTGTCGTCGAGCTTTCGCGCGCGCTGCCGAGCGCTATCGCGGGCTATGGCGTCATCACATCGCCCTTTGGCGGTGTGTTCCGCCTGGATTACGCCATCGTGGCCGTCATCCTGTTTGTGGCCGACTACCTGCTCACGCGCGCCTCGCGCCGCGTCCGCTAGGGGAGCGCCATGTCCAGTAGCTACCTCATGAACCTGCTCGCGAGCGCCGTCGCCGTCATCGTGGGCATCGTGATCCACGAGAGCGCACACGCCGCCGCGGCCTGGGCACTCGGCGACAAAACGGCCCGTTCGCGCGGCCGCGTCTCGCTCAACCCGCTCAACCATATCGACCCGTTTGGCACTATCATCCTGCCGCTGCTCATGCTCGCCGCCGGTGGCCCGGTGTTCGCCTTCGCCAAGCCCGTTCCCGTCTACCTCAACAACCTCAAGCACCCCAAGCGCGACGAGGTCTTGGTGAGCGCGGCCGGTCCCGCATCGAACATCGCACTGGCGTGCCTTGTGGCCGCCCTCATGCACGCAGCATATGGCAACCTCTACACCAGCATGTCCTTTGCCGTAGCGTCCCAAATCATGAACTTCGGCGCCACCTTTATCGTGGTCAACCTGTCGCTTGCGTTCTTTAACCTCATCCCGATTCCGCCGCTTGACGGCTCGTCTATCATCGTGCCGTTTCTCAAAGGCAAGGCACTCGCCAACTACTACCAACTTCAGCAATACGCCATGCCGATTCTTATCATCGTGCTGTATCTGCTGCCCATGTGGACCGGCATCGATGTAATCGGCCGGTATTTCGACGTTACCGTGTATCCGCTCGCTGGGCAGCTGCTTAACTTCGCAATCGCCGGTATCTAGGGTAAACTTACAGGTCGACCGTGCAAAACGGTCGCAACATGCACCCAAACCGCGCCGCGAAGGCGCCGTCAAAGGAGGTCGAAGATGTCGTATCGCGTGTCGACGCAGGTCTACAGCGGACCGTTCGACCTGCTGCTGCAGCTGGTAACCCGCCAAAAAGTTGATATCGGCGCCATCTCTATCAGCGAGGTGGCCGAGCAGTACCTTGCCGAGGTCGAGCGTATTGAGGCGCTGGACCTGGACGTGGCGAGTGACTTTTTACTGGTCGCGGCAACCCTTTTGGACATCAAGGCCGCCTCGCTGGTGCCCCAGGAGGCTCCGCACAAAGCCGACGACGATGACGAGATTGACGAAGACTTCGAAGAGCTCAGCGCACTCGACGGCGACGCCCTGCGCGAGGTCCTGATCCAGCGCCTGATCGCCTACAAGCAGTTTAAGGGTGCGGCGGCGGCTCTTGGCGCGCGCATGCAGGCCGAAAGCCGCATGCATCCGCGTGTGGCCGGCCCCGACCCCGAGTTTTTGGGCCTTATGCCCGACTACCTGGCCGGCATCACGCTGCGCGGCCTCGCCGTCATCTGCGCCGACCTGGACGGCAAGCGCCAGACCTTCCTGCTGGAGGCCGAGCACGTGGCGCCGCATCGCGTGCCGCTCGACTTGACGGTGGCCTCGGTCGACCGCTTCACCATGGCGCACCAAACTTGCACCTTCCGCGAGCTGTTGGACGGCGACGCCACCACCGAGCAGCTCGTCGTCACCTTCCTGGCCATGCTCGAACTCGCCAAGCGAGGCTCGCTCACCCTGAGCCAGGACGAGATCTTTGGAACCATCCGTATCAACCGCGTCGAGGGCGCCGAGGCCTACGTGCCCGGCGAGGGCCCCGAGCTCACCGAATAGGAGCGGCAACCATGTCAACCCTTTCCACGCTAGAGGCAAACAGCCTCAAAGGCGCCTTGGAGGCGCTCCTGCTGGTTTCGAGCGATCCGGTGAGCGCGCCCGCGCTGGCAGATGCGCTGGATATCGCCCCGGGCGAGTGCGCGTCGCTTTTGGCCGAGCTCAAAGTTGAGTACGAGGAGGCCAACCGCGGCTTTCAGCTGCGTGAGGTCGCCGGCGGCTGGCGCCTGTTTACGCACCCCGCCTACCACGACGTGGTCGAAGCTTATGTGCTGAGCTGGGATACGCAAAAGCTGTCGCAGGCGGCGCTCGAGACCCTGGCCGTCATCGCCTACCACCAGCCCGTCACGCGCGAGGTGGTCAAGGGCATCCGCGGCGTCAACTCCGACGGCGTCATCGCGTCGCTCGTTGACAAGGGTCTGGTGCGCGAGCTCGGTCGCGACCCCCAGCGCGGTCAGGCCATCATTTACGGCACGACCAACGCCTTTTTGGAGAAGTTCGGTCTGCGCTCCACCCGCGACCTGCCCGATCTGGAGCAGTTTGCCCCCGACGAGCAGTCGCGTCAATTTATCCGCGAGCGCCTGAGCGGCCGCAGCATTCAGTCTACGCTCGAGGAGCAGGTCGAGGACCTAGACGAAGAGCGCGAGCTGCTGGATACCGATGTTGAGGATGTCGAGGCAGCCTGCGGCGAGGAAACACTTGCCACCGACGACGCTGCGGAGGATACGCATGACGAGGACTAGCGAAGCAGGGGAGACGCGCGCAGCCGGCGCCACGGGCGCACCCGCGACCGACGCCCAGCCCGTCTACCCGCACACCATGCGCCTGCAGCGCTTTTTGGCGCGCGCGGGCGTGGCGAGCCGCCGCGGCTCGGAGGACCTGATGACCGCCGGCCGCGTGACCGTCAACGGCCAGGTCGCGACCGAACTGGGCACCAAGGTCGATGTGGACCGCGACCATATCGAGCTTGACGGCATGCCCGTCAAGCTCAACCAGGGCGCCGTGTACCTGATGCTCTACAAGCCAACCGGCTATCTCACCACCATGAGCGATCCACAGAAGCGCCCCTGCGTGGCCGACCTGGTCCCGCGCGACCGCTTTCCGGGCCTCTTCCCGGTGGGTCGCCTGGACCGCGACACCACGGGCCTTTTGCTCTTTACCACCGACGGCGACCTGTCGCAGGACCTGCTGCACCCCAGCAAGCACGTCTACAAGACCTACCAGGCGCTCGTGGACGGCCACCTGACCGATCGCGACTTGGAACCGCTGCGCCGCGGCATCGAGCTCGACGACGGCCTGTGCCAGCCGGCGATCTGCCGCGTCATTACCGCGCGCGAGGCCGAGGCCGTGGCTCCGCAGGGTGTGAAGCCCGGCACAACCGCCGTGGAGGTCATCATCCGCGAGGGGCGTAAGAACCAGGTCAAGCGCATGCTGAGCAAGATCCACCATCCGGTGATCCGCCTGCACCGCTGTAACTTTGCCGGCCTGGAGCTCAAGGACGTGGCCAAGGGCTCGTGGCGCGAACTCACCGACCGCGAGGTACAGATCCTCAAGGCCGGCGGCATCCCGCCCAAGCAGGCCGGCGCCAAGCGCGGCGCTGCGCCGGCGACCAACACCGCGGCTCGCACGCGCCATCACGGCAGCCACGGCTCCGCGCCCAAGCGCAACACCTACCGAGAGCGCTACACGGGCTAGCCAGTCCGCCAAGCCGCAGCGCCCGCGTCCCATACCAGCACGTCAACCACCGAAAGGAAGCATTGCATGATCGTCGCCATCGACGGCCCTGCCGGATCCGGCAAGTCCACCATCGCCAAGGAGATCGCTCGCCAGCTGGGCTTTAACAAGCTCGACACGGGCGCCATGTATCGCGCCGTCACCTTCGCCGCGCTCGACCGCGGCATCGACCTGGACGACGAGGCGGCCATCGATGCCCTCGCTGAGCAAATCGAGATCCGCTTTACCAACGGCACCGGCGAGGACACGCGCCTGACCATCGACGGCGCGGACGCCTCGGCTGCCATTCGCACCCCGCAGGTGGACGCCAACGTCTCCAAGGTCTCGGCCTACCCGGGCGTCCGCGCCGCCATGCTCATCCATCAGCGTCGCGCCGCCGAGGACCGCGACATCGTGGCCGAGGGTCGCGACATCGGCACCGTCGTGTTCCCCAACGCGCAGGTCAAGGTCTTTCTGACCGCCGATCCGCGCGAGCGCGCCCGTCGTCGCGTGCTGCAGCGCCACCAAAACGATGCCCAGCCGCCCACCAAAGAGCAGCTCGAGGCCGAGGTCGACGAGACCCTCGACGCCCTCAAGCAGCGCGACAAACTCGACAGCAGCCGCGAGGTCGCGCCGCTCGTGCCCGCCGAGGACGCCGTGCACGTCGACTCCACCGCACATACCATCGACGAGGTCGTCTCGATAATCGAGGACCTCATCAACCAAAGGAGGTAGCTCATGCGCCTGTTTAAGCAGACGCCCGAGGATTACTACAACGCCCCCTACGCCGAGTTCCCGGCGCTCATCCGCGGCACCGTCGCCGTGGTCATGGCAATCCTTTGGGCTTTCTCCAAGCTCATGTGGCGCTGGAAGGTCGAGGACGCCGACCTGCTGTTTGAGCGTCAGGAAGGCCGCGGCAGCGTGGTCATCTGCAACCACACCTCGATGGCCGAGCTCCTGGCTGTAGAGACGGCGCTATTCTTTGGCGGCCGCCGCATTCGCCCCATTTTTAAGTCCGAGTTTGCCAAGAGCAGGATCGTGCGCTGGGCCTTTAGCCGCGTGGGCGGCATTCCCGTCGAGCGCGGCACCGCCGACATGAAGTGCCTGCGTGCCGCCCAGCATGCGCTGCAGCGCGGCGAGGACGTCCTGATCTTCCCCGAGGGCACGCGCATCCGCTCGCGCGAGATTAAGCCCGAGGTCCATGGCGGTTTTGCGCTCATTGCCCAGATGGGCAAGGCACCCGTCAACCCGCTCGCCATCTGCGGCTGGTCCGATATCACGCCTGCGGGCAAAAAGCTCATGCGCCCAAAAAAGTGCTGGATCCGTGCCGGCAAGGCCATCTCGCTATCCGATGCCCCGGCCGAGCTCAAGCGCAAGGAGCGCCTGGCATGGTTTGAGTCCGAGGCCATGAGCCGCGTCTACGCCATGCGCGACGACCTGTGCGCCGAGCACCCCGGCAGGTTCTAGCCATGGGCGAGCACGTCATGAATACCGCCTCGGCCGCCGCTGAGGAGGTCGTCCCCACCATCGAAATCGCAGCGCATGCCGGCACCTGCTACGGCGTGCAGCGCGCGCTCGACATGGCACTGGCCGCCGCGCCGCAGGCAGGGGAGAGCGCTCAGGTCCACACCCTGGGCCCGCTCATCCATAACCCCATCGTGGTGCGCGAGCTCGCCGAGGCAGGCGTTGGTCTGGCAGACACCTTGGACGACGCCGCATCGGGCACCGTGGTCATTCGCGCCCACGGCGTGGTGCCGCAGGTCATCGAGGCTGCTCGCGAACGCGGCCTTACCGTGGTCGATGCCACCTGCCCCTATGTGAAGAAGGTCCACGTGGCGGCCGAGCGCCTGGTGCGCGAGGGCTACCGTGTGATCGTCGTGGGCGAGCCGGGCCACCCCGAGGTCGAGGGCATCCTGGGTCACGCCGGCGATGACGCGCAGGTCGTGAGTTGCGCCGCCGATGCGGACGCGCTGCCGCTCAAGGGCAAGGTGGGCCTGGTTGTGCAGACCACCCAAACCGCGCAGAACTTGGCCGAGGTAGTGGCCTCCATCACCCCGCGCGTGCAGGAGCTGCGCGTGATCAACACCATCTGCGCTGCCACGAGCGAACGCCAGCAGGCGGCCGCTGCACTTGCCAACCGCTGCGACTGCATGGTCGTCGTGGGCGGCAAAAATTCGGGCAATACGCGCCGCCTGGCGCAGATTTGTGCCGATGTCTGCGAGCACACCCATCACATCGAGGAAGCTTCCGAGCTTGAGGCCGCATGGTTTGCCAACGCGCGCCGCATCGGCATCACCGCCGGAGCCTCAACTCCGCAAGAACACATCGAACGCGCCGTTGCGCGCATCAAGGAGCTTTGTCGCTAATCATGGACCAGACCGTACCCGCATACGCCGCCGAGGTGGCCGATTACGGGCGCAGCCGCGACCCCGAGCCGGGTGAGGGCGCGCTCGTAAAGAACGTGCGTCCCGAATCGCCCGCATGGGATGTGGGTATCGAGCCGGGCATGCGCGTGCTCACGGTCAACGGCGAGCGACTCACCGACATGATCGTGTGGCTCTGGGAGGCCGACGAGGACACCGTCGACCTAGAGGTTCTCGACCCGCGCGACGGCACCGTCACCCCCGTCGAGCTCGACCGCTTTCCCGGCGAGGACTGGGGCCTTGAGTTCGACGGCCCCATCTTCGACGGCATGCGCACCTGCGTAAACGCCTGCGTGTTCTGCTTTATGACCATGCTGCCCAAGGGCGGCCGCTCCACGCTGTATATTCGCGATGACGACTACCGCCTGAGCTTTTTGCAGGGCAACTTTGTCACGCTGACCAACCTTTCCGACGAGGACGTGCAAAACGTCATCGACCGCAATATGAGTCCCATGAACGTGTCGGTCCATGCCGTAAGCCCCGACGTCCGCCGCCGCATGATGGGCCGCAACGCCCAGCGCGGCATGGACGTGCTCGAGACCATCATGGCCGCCGGCATCGAGATTCATGCGCAGATTGTGCTGTGTCCCGGCATGAACGACGGCGAGGAGCTGCAAAAGACCCTACGCTTTTGCGAGGAACACGAGCAGATCACGAGCCTGGGCATTGTGCCGCTCGGTTTTACCAAGCACCAGAGGCGCTTTAGCTGGTCATACAGCGACAACCCTGAGCTCGCGCGCGAAACCATTGCCATGATCCGTCCCTTCCAGGATCGTGCCTACAAGCGCTTTGGCCGCCACACCTTCCAGATGAGCGACGAGTTCTATCTGGACGCCGGCATCGAGCCACCCCAGGCCGATTTCTACGACGGCTACCCGCAGTATTACGACGGCATCGGTATGATTCGCTCCTATTTGGACGAGACTGACGATGTGCTTGCCGCCGATGCCGAGCGTCTGCGCCGCGTTCGCGCTGGCATCGCCGGGCGCAACCAGCGCCTCCTGTGCCTCTCCGGCACCAGCGCGCGCGACACCGTGGCGCGCTTTGTGGAGTCGCCACGGGGCCTTGCCGGCACCGTCGCCGCTATCGAAAACCGTTACTTTGGCGGCAACGTGGACGTGACAGGCCTCATCGTCGCCTGCGACATTCTGGAGCAGCTGCCGCAGGACCTCTCGGGGGTTATGCTCTTTGTGCCTAAGCTCATGTTCAACGCTGACGGCATGACGCTTGACGAGTATCATCGTGACGATTTACTCGCAAGCCTTGAAGCTCGCGGCGCCGAGGTTCATGTGGTGTCGACCATGCCGCATGAGCTGCTCGATACCCTGGAGCATATCCTTGGCATTGTGCCCGCAGGCTCTACTAATTCCGCTGACCCTACCCATTAAAGGAGTGCAGATGAAACCTATCGTCGCCGTCGTCGGGCGCCCCAACGTGGGCAAGTCCACGCTCGTTAACCGCCTGGCCCAGACCTCGGACGCCATCGTCCATGAGTCCCGCGGCGTAACGCGCGACCGCTCCTACCACACGGCCGATTGGAACGGCCGCGAGTTCACCATCGTCGACACGGGTGGCATCGAGCCGCTCAAGAGCGATGACGTCTTTGCCACGTCCATCCGTGACCAGGCCCTCGCCGCCGCCGAGGAAGCCGCCGTCATCCTGTTTGTGGTCGACGGTCGCACCGGCGTCACCGAGGAGGACGAGTCGGTCGCCCGCATGCTCAAGCGCTGCGACAAGCCGGTCTTTCTGCTGGTGAACAAGCTTGACAACCCCGATCGCGAAAACGACAGCATCTGGGAGTTTTATTCGCTCGGCATCGGCGAGCCAACGCCGCTCTCGGCCCTGCACGGCCACGGCACGGGCGACCTGCTCGACGACATCGTTGCCCTGTTGCCCGAGGAGGAGGACGAGGTCGCCGACGAGTTCCCCGACGCGCTGAACGTCGCCATCATCGGCCGCCCCAATGCCGGTAAGTCGTCGCTGTTCAACCGTATCCTGGGCGCCGACCGCTCTATCGTGTCAAACATTGCCGGCACCACGCGCGACGCCATCGACACCGTCGTGGAGCGCAACGGCAAGCACTACCGCATGGTCGACACCGCGGGTATTCGCAAGAAGAGCACCGTGTACGAGAACATCGAGTACTACTCCATGGTCCGCGGCCTGCGCGCCATCGACCGTGCTGACGTGGCACTGCTCGTCGTCGACGCCTCCGTGGGCGTTACCGAGCAGGACCAAAAGGTCATGGGCTTGGCCATCGAACGCGGCTGCGCCATCGTCGTTCTGCTCAACAAGTGGGATCTGCTCGACGACGACCGCAAGCGCGAGGCCTGCATGGAGACCGTCGACCGCCGTCTGGGCGTCATGGCTCCCTGGGCCCAGTACCTGCGCATCTCGGCCCTGACCGGCCGTGGCGTCGAGAAGATCTGGGCAATGGTCGACGCCGCCGAGAAGACGCGCTCGCAAAAGATCACCACCTCGCGCCTCAACACCTTCCTCACCGACCTGCGCGAGTTTGGCCACACCGTGGTGGACGGCAAGCGCCGCCTGCGCATGCACTACGTGACCCAGACGGGCGTCAACCCGCCGACGTTTACGTTCTTCGTCAACCACAGCGACCTGGTCAACGACACCTACCAGCGCTACGTGGAGAACCGTATGCGCTCGACCTTCGATTTTTCCGGCACGCCCATTCGACTCTTCTTTAGGAAGAAGGAGCAAAAGGATGCATAATCCGATTCTGCTGACCGCCATCTGCGCCGTGGTCTCGTTCTTTATCGGAGCGATTCCGTTTGGCCTGATCCTGGGCCGCGTGTTCAACCACACGGATATTCGCAAGGCGGGCTCCGGCAACATCGGTACCACCAACGCCCTGCGCGTAGCCGGCCCCAAGGTCGCCGCGCTCACGCTGCTGCTCGACTGCTTGAAGGGCGCCATCTGCGTCCTTATCGCGCGTCCGCTCATCGCGAGCGTGGGCTATGGCTTCCCGGCGAGCATCATGGCTCCCGGTGCCGCCGGCGACTGGATGCTCGGCGTCATTTGTCTGGCAGCGGTGTGGGGCCACATCTTCTCGCCTTACCTCAACTTCCGTGGCGGCAAGGGCATCGCCGTGGGGCTGGGCGTCATACTGGCCTGGTACTGGCCCATCGGACTTTCGCTACTGGGCATGTTTATCGTGGCCGTCGCCATCACCAAGTATGTGTCGGTGGGCTCGCTTGCAGCGGCCATCGGTCTTCCCATCGCCGCCTGCGCGGTCTTTCCGTACAGCAGCCTGGGCCTCAAGTTTTGCATGGCGATGATCGGCATCACCGTGGTGTGGGCCCATCGCGCGAACATCAAAAAGCTCATGACGGGTAAGGAATCCAAGCTCTCGTTTACCAAGCGCGTCACCGAGCCCGACGATAAGTAGGAGAGAGTCATGAATGTTGCGCTGATTGGCTCCGGCTCCTGGGGAACCGCCGTCGCCGGCCTTGCCGCCGCGCGAGCCGAGCGCGTGACCATGTGGGCCCATAGCGAGCAGACGGCCGCCGGTATTAACGGCGAGCACCGCAACCCGCGCTATCTGGTGGACTACGTGCTGCCGGAAAACGTTGTCGCCACGACGGACCTGGCCCAGGCACTCGACGGTGCCGACGCCATCATCTTTGCCGTGCCTTCGGCGCACCTGCGTGGCGTCTGCCACCAGGCGGCGCCGTTCATCGCCGCCGACACCCCCGTCTTGTGCCTCACCAAGGGCATCGAGCCCGAGTCCGGCATGCTCATGAGCGAGGTCATCGCCAGCGAGATCGGCAACGAGGCACGTGTGGCGGCGCTCTCGGGCCCCAACCATGCCGAGGAGATATGCCGCGGCGGACTTTCCGCCGCCGTCATCGCCAGCAAAGACTCGCAGGTAGGGGAGACCTTTAAGGACCTGCTCCTATCCACGGCCTTCCGCATCTATCTGTCGCAGGACATGACCGGCGTTGAGGTTTGCGGAGCCATGAAAAACGTCATCGCCATCGTGTGCGGCATCTCCGCCGGTACCGGCGCGGGCGACAACACGCTCGCCCTTATCATGACGCGCGGCCTGGCAGAAATCAGCCGACTGGTGCACGCCCGCGGCGGCCAGGCCATGACCTGTATGGGTCTTGCCGGCATGGGTGACCTTATTGCCACCTGCACCTCCGAGCATTCGCGCAACCGCACCTTCGGCTACGAGTTTGCCCACGGCGTATCGCTCGACGAGTACCAGGCGCGCACGCATATGGTGGTCGAGGGCGCCGTCGCCGCCCGCAGCGTGAGCGAGCTCGCCCGTTCGCTGGGCGTAGACATTCCGCTCACCTTTGCCGTGGAGCAAACGCTCTACAACGGTGTTACTTTGGATAGGGCGCTCGAGATCCTTACCGACCGCGTCCCCTCTCAAGAGTTCTACGGACTCACCGACTAGCGCAGAAAGGCTACTACCATGGGTTCCATCAAAATCGCTCCGTCCGTCCTTTCGGCTGACATGGCCAACCTCAAGGGCGAGCTCGACAAGATCGCCGGCGCCGACTATGTGCACTTCGACGTCATGGACGGTCACTTTACCGGCAACCTCACCTTTGGCGTCGAAATCCTCAAGGCCGTCAAGCGCTCCACCAAGGTGCCGGTCGACGCGCACCTGATGGTGTCGAACCCCGACGAGACCGTCGATTGGTATGCCGACGCCGGCGCCGATATGATCACCGTTCACTACGAGGCCTCCACGCACCTGCACCGCACGCTCACGCATCTGCAGCAGCGCGGCGTCAAGGCCGGCGTGGTGCTCAACCCCGCCACGCCCGTCTGCGTGCTCGAGAGCATCATCGAGGTCGTCGACATGGTGCTGCTCATGAGCGTGAACCCCGGCTTTGGCGGCCAGAGCTTTATCCCGGGCACGCTGCATAAGCTCCGCGAGCTCAAGGCCATGTGCGAGCGCCACGGTGTGTCTCCCATGATCGAGGTCGACGGCGGCATCTCTTCCAAAAACATCGCCGAGGTCGTCAAAGCCGGTGCCAACGTGCTCGTGGCCGGCTCCGCCGTATTTAAGTCCGAAGATCCCGCCGCCGAGGTTGCGCTGCTGCAGAAGCTGGGCAACGAGGCCGCACAGGAGGCATAAACCCTTATGACCGCAGGTCAAAACCGCATACCCGTGAATCTTGACTATGCCGCCTCGACGCCCATGCGCGCCGAGGCGCTCCTTGCGCAGCGCGAGTACGACGAAAGCGAGCTTGCAGGCGTCAACCCCAACTCGCTGCACTCGCTCGGCCGCAAGGCTGCCGCACGTCTGGAGGTTGCACGCCGCGAGATCGCCCGCAGCTTTGGCGCGCGCGTTCGCCCGTCCGAGATTGTCCTAACCAACGGCGGCACCGAGGCCAACCAGCTGGCGCTCCTCGGACTTGCCGAGGGTGCTCGTCAGCGCGATCGTAAGCGCAGCCGTGTGATCGTGTCTGCGATCGAGCATGATTCGATCCTGGACAACCTGCCGCTGCTGCGAGCCGCGGGCTTTACCGTCGACTTGGTGCAGCCCTGCCGTGCGGGCCACATCGAGCCTGCCGAGCTGAGCGACTTGTTGGGCGACGACGTCGCGCTCGTGAGCATCATGGCCGCCAACAACGAGACCGGTGTGGTACAGCCTATTCGCGAGCTTGCCGCGGCTGCGCACACCGCGGGTGCCCTGTTCCACACCGATGCCATCCAGGGCTATCTGCATATTCCGCTCGATGTGACCGAGCTGGGCGTCGATGCCATGACCGTTGCAGCACACAAGATTGGCGGCCCCGTAGCCTCCGGCGCGTTATACCTAAAAAGCCGCACGCCGCTGCGCCCCCGCATCTTTGGCGGAGGACAGGAAGCCGGACGTCGTGCCGGCACGCAGGACCTGCGCACGCAGCTGGCCTTTGCCGCTGCCGCCTCGTCTCTGGCGCCCCATGTGGCTCAGGAGCGCGAGAAGCTGCAAGCCCTTTCCGACAAGCTCTACGCCACGCTCACGGCCCATCCGCGCATTCACGCCACCATGGGCGACTACACGCAGGCCGACCGTCTGCCCGGCATGGTTTCGATCTATATTGACGGCATGGACTCCGAGGAGCTCATCATCAAGCTCGACGCCTCCGGTTTTGAGGTTTCGGCCGGATCGGCTTGCTCGAGCGGCAGCATGGACCCGAGCCACGTACTCAGCGCCATGGGCATTGGTCGCGAGCAGGCGCTGGGCGCACTGCGCATCTCCTTCGATGACCGCGTGAATCCGGCCGATCTGGACGACTTTGCCCAGACGCTGCTCACGATCGTAGGTGCCGCATGATCGTCGCCGAACTCGAGCGCGCCCTGCTGGCACGCTATCCCAAGACGGACGCCGAGCCCTGGGACCACGTAGGCTTATCCGTTGGCGACCCCGACGACGAGATCCGCGGCGTTGCCTGCGCGCTTGACGCTACCAGGGACAACGTGCAGCGCGCCTTGGAAGCCGGAGCCAACGTGTTACTCACGCATCATCCCGTCTACATCAAGGCGCCCGAGTCGTTTTGCCCGCCCAGCGCAACGCGCCCCCAAAGCAGCGCGGCGCTCTACGAGGCGGCCCGCTGCGGGGTGAGCATTATCTCGCTCCACACCAACCTGGACCGCTCGCACGAGGCGCGTGCCTGTCTATGCAAGCTGCTGAACGCCGTGCCCGATAGCTCGCTGGAGCACGTGGACGACCCCGAGGCCTGCGGCCTGGGCGCGCTTGCAACACTCAACGACCCGTGCACGCTGCGCGATCTTGCCGCCCGTGCTGCCACGGCCTTCGGAAGCGACCCACGCGTATGGGGCGATGCCGAGCGCCCGTGCCGCACCGTCGCCATTCTGGGCGGCTCCCTCGGCGACTTTGGCGAGCTTGCCATCGCCGCCGGTGCGGATGTCATCGTGACGGGCGAGGCGGGCTATCACGTGGCGCAAGATCTTGCCTTGCGCGGGCTGAGCGTGATCTTGCTCGGCCACGACCGCTCCGAGGAGCCGTTCGTGGATATCTTGATGAACTCCGCGCTTGCCGCCGGGGTCGACCCCCGTCATGCGATTAAAATACTGAACCCTTGCCAATGGTGGACTGTGACAAAAGGAGAGAACTTATGAGCGCCGGCGCTACGCTACTCAAGCTGCAACAGATCGATTTGGAGCTCGCCCGCAACAAGAGCGAACTTGCCAATATGCCGGAGCTCAAGGAGCTCGCCTCAAAGCGCAAAACCTATGTAAAGCTTAAGTCCGAAATGACCAAGCTCTATGCTCAGCGCAAGGACCTCGACATTGAGCTGGACGATCTCAACACCACCGAGATCCAGACCAACAACGCCATCGAGGCCGCCAAGAAACGCCACGTCGACGGCTCTGACTACCGCGAGATCCTGGATCTGGAAAACGAGCTCGCCACCCTGGCCAAGCGCCTGGACAAGATTGAGCACACCCGCAAGGATGTCGTTGTCGCCCACAAGGAGGCGCTCGACCGTGAGGCTCGCGCGCAGGCCATCATCGCCAAATTCGAGGAGGGCGTAAAGGCCGACACCAAGGCCGCCCGTGCCAAGGCCGCCGACCTCCAGGCCCAGATTGATGCCTCCACCAAGGAGCGCGCCGCGCTTGCCGCCACGCTGCCGACCGACGTGCTCGCCGACTACGAGCGTCTACTCAAGCAGTTCCGTGGCCTGGCCGTCGAGACCATCAAGGGCAACATCCCCACGGTCTGCCACACCGCGCTGCAGGCGTCGTCCATGAGCGACCTCAACCACGACGGTAGTGAGATTACGCACTGCCCGTACTGCCACCGCCTGCTCGTGCTCCCCAACAAGGAAGCCTAACAATGACGACGGCACCCGACAATTCAATGCAACTTGAGGGAAAAACGATCCTGCTGGGCATTACCGGCGGGATCGCCGCCTATAAGTCGTGCAATATCGTGCGCCTGCTGCAAAAGCGCGGCGCACGCGTCAAGGTCGTTATGAGCGAGCATGCCACGGAGTTTGTGGGCCCGCTCACCTTTCGCGCGCTCACGGGCGAGCCGGTCGCCGTGGGTCTGTTCGACGACCCCTCCGACCCCATCCACCATATCTCGCTGGCGCAGGAGCCCGACTTGGTGGTCGTGGCGCCCGCGACGGCCAATATCATCGCCAAGATGGCCAACGGCATCGCCGATGACCTCATCTCCACCACGCTGCTTGCCACGCCGCGTCCTATCGTGGTCGCGCCGGCCATGAACAATGGCATGTGGAAGGCGCCGGCCACGCAGGCCAACATGACCACGCTGCGCGAGCGCGGTGTCCACGTTGTGGGTCCGGGCAGCGGCTACCTTGCCTGCGGCGATGTGGACACGGGACGCATGAGCGAGCCCGAGGACATCGTCGAGGCCGTCTGCAAGCTGCTCGACCCCGCTCCTCAGGACCTTGTGGGCAAGCGCATCGTGATCACCGCCGGCCCCACGCACGAGCCGATCGACCCCGTGCGCTTCATTGGCAACCGGTCATCGGGCAAGATGGGTATCGCCCTGGCGGGGGAGGCCGCGCGCCGCGGTGCCGCCGTCACGCTCGTGCTAGGACCGACATCGCTCGACGTTCCCCGCGGTGTAGCGTGCGTGCGCGTACAAACCGCAGCGGAAATGCTCCAGGCTGCGCTGAGCGCCTTCCAGACGGCCGACGCGGCCATTTGTGCCGCCGCCGTCGCCGACTACACGCCTGCGGCCCCGGCGGACCATAAACTCAAAAAGGCCAACGAGCGCCTGGATCGAATTGAGCTCGTCGAGACCGTTGACATCCTGGCCGAGCTCTCACGCCAAAAGGGCGATCGCCGTGTGATCGGCTTTGCGGCCGAGACCGATAACGTCGTGGAGTACGCGCAGCGCAAACTCGTGCGCAAGGGTTGCGATGCCATTATCGCCAACGATGTCTCGCGCGCCGATTCGGGCTTTGGGACCGATACCAACAAGGCCTGGATAGTGAGTACAGCGGGCACGCAAGAACTTCCCGTTCTAACAAAACCCCAGCTCGCAGATACAATTTTAGACTTGCTTCAAAATTTGTAAAAAAGTTCTTGCACAAGGACAAAGTTTCGGGTTACTATACTCCCTGTTGCGAGCGAGAGCAGAGCAACAAACAAAAGCTTCGGGACGTGGCGCAGCTTGGTAGCGCACTTGACTGGGGGTCAAGGGGTCGCTGGTTCGAATCCAGTCGTCCCGACCAGAAGTTTGCAGGTCAGGCACCTAGTGCCTGACCTTTTTTGTTTTAAGCAATTGCTTAATTTTGATTAAGCAACAGGGTGCCAAAAATCTACCTGCGCGATAATCGCCTTTTGCGGCTACTTGCGCGTTTTGCATGCGCCTGAGCCGATTTATTAACGCGTTATGATTCTACATACGCGCAGCAGGTACACGCCGAGAACGGGCGGCATTTATCGCGGCGATTTACACAGATATAGCGACTGTAACGAACAAGCGTGTCGCTGTATTTATTCCATTAGTTCACTTGATCGGTGGACAAGTGGGCTGTCGCGACGAAACGCCAACCAGGATGGGCTCTATACGATGACGCCGCAGGGGTAATGGCGGGAGAGTGCGGCAGGAGCTCTGAGAGCCGCTTTATGAGCCCGTTTTTCCTCAACCCGACTACCTTCTGCCATGAACCTCAAATCGTTCGTGGAGTTGCCAAAAAAAGCCCGCACGGGGTTGCGCGGGCTTTGCACTAGACAGCTAGAAACACCAAGCGGGGCAGACGCAAGTCGTGCCCGTCGCGCTGGAGGCGTTCGATGGCTCGCCGTTGTACCCGACATAGAGGAAGTACGCAGAGTAGCTCGGATGAACCGAGCGCTCCCACCAACCGCTACCAATCAGCAAACAAGCGTTGACTGAATCACTATTCGTCACCTTGCCCCTGAATGCCTCGTACTCGGTACCCTCGGAGGAGGTCCAGGGATAGCCGGATGCCCAATGGGAGGTGGGGACGATCTCGGAGTAGCTGAGCAGGAACAGCTTGTCCGAGGTAGCCGTCACGGCGGCGTTCTTGTTCGCGTTGCCGCCCCCGACGTTGTTCGTGAGCTTCTTGACGGGTTTCACCTTGGACTTGAAATCGCCAGGCATGAGGTTCCAGATCTCGCCGGAGTTCATCTTCTGGCGCAGCTCCGACTTTTCCCATCCGCCGGCACTGGTGTCGGTCGCGTTCATACGGGACGAAATAATCGCCGAGGTGGTGAGGAACGTCAGGCCCGCCTTGCCGGAGTCGTCCGCGAGGTCGTCGTGGTTGATGCCGATGATGCGGTACTCGAGCGTCTTACCGTTAGCCAGCTGCATCGAAAACTTGGTGCCGGCATCCATAGCGGCCTTCGCCTTGGCATAGACGACCGAGGACGTGCCGTTCTTCGCGATGTCGGTGGCCGCCGCCTTTTGCTCGTCGAGCCTCCAGTCCTTCGCGTCCTTGCTCGCGACCGTCTTCATCGCCTCGCGGTAGGCCTTCTCCTCCGCGCTCATGAAGTTGTCTCCGTCAGTGCCGGAGTCGACCGTGTTCGTCACCTGGTTGAACTGGTTTCGGATGCCGCCTGCCACGCCGGGTCCCGCGAACACAATCACCAGGCCGACAACCGCGATAATCAGAACGTATTCGATGATAGATTGGCCTCGGAGGCGAGCCGTTTTACGAGCGACCCCTCCCCGAGGCAAAAATGCCGCTGCATGCATATGCGACACTCCCTTCGCTCAGGGCTTGTAGATACATCGCCGAGCGTAGGACTATTCCAAATATTTGCACCGGTCTTGCCGAAGCGGCAACGATGACGGTAGGGGAGAAAACCGAGCGTCTTGAATGCAGTCAATTGCCCTCTCAAAGCCTCGCACGGCTGCACCTTGTCGATATAGAGGCGATTGTGGGCGCCACCCTTGTACCGCCCAATGTTCGACAATCTTGCTCGAGTTTCCCGCGCCGGGTCTGGCAGCTGAACCAAAGGCATAAAGACGCATGGCTATAATTACGCTCGTATGAGAAACAACGCGATTCGAACTGTCTATCCGCCCACGAGAAAGAATCGTCCATGAGCATATTCGACAAAGGCTTCGACCCGCTGCAGGAGATGCAGAGGGCCACTAAGACTGCCGGCGAGGCGGCAATCAAGATTGCCGAGGGGGCATCTGGGATGGCGGTTGCGACAGGCGCTGCGGTCGCGGACGCGGCTACAACGGCGGGCGCGGCGGTCGCAGGGACGGTGAGCGGCGTGAAGGCCGCCCTCGACGAAAAAGAGGCCGAAAGGCTTGATGCGGAGAAGGCAGAGTACGTGCCCAAGGTGCAGGAAGCCCTGAGAGCGATTGAGGGCTCCCGAGCACAAGAGCTACTCGACTCATTCCAGGAGTCTCCGCTTTCGTTGACGGAAGCCAATGCCGCCAAGGTGAAGTCAGCCTTCCCGATACCGAGGGAACAGACCGTTGTCTGGGCCGACGCCGAGTTCGACCTCAGGCCCAGCGGCATCGCCATGACCGAAAAGGGCGTCTACATCAAGGCAGACGCCGACGCGTTCGCCGTCCCGGGGAAGGAAAAGAGACAGTCTCGCCTTTTCTACTTCGAGTGGGCGTACTTCGAACCCGGCCCCTTCGCCTCCGACGGTGAAAGCAACCTTGCGCTCACCGTCGACGAAGCGTGCCGGGGCCAGTTCGTATCCCGCTGCCGAGCGCTCCGCGGCCTCGAGGATGACCGCGCCGCCGTCATCGACAGCGGGCTTGCCACGGTGGACGATACGGCGGTCAAAGCCGCAGCAGTCACGGCGGCGGCAACCATCAACGGCAACGGGGAGGTCTTCGTTGAGCAACGGGCCGCGGTCAACAACCCTGCGGGCCACGGAGAGCTTGCCGAGGAGGCGAACAGCATCATCGACAGGCTCCAGGGCCACCAGGCCGAGATCCTAGGGAGGGACAACGCGAAGAACGGACCCGACCGGAGTGTCGACGGCGTTCTGATCCAGACCAAGTACTACAAGACGGCACGCGGTTCCCTCGAGGCATGCTTCGATCCGAGCAGCCATCAGTATCGCTACCTCACAGAAGACCGCACGCCGATGCAGCTCGAAGTCCCGAAAGATCAGTACCAGCAGGTGCTCCGCGGTTTTGAGAAGAAGATTAGCCAAGGCAAGGTCCCCGGCGTCAGCGACCCCAAGGACGCCGAGAAGATCGTCCGCAAAGGCAAGCTCACATACGACCAGGCGGTGAACCTCACCAAGCCGGGAACGATTGAATCGGTGACCTATGACGCCGCGACCGGCGCGGTCACATGCTCCTGCGCGTTCGGCCTGTCGTTTCTGGCGACGACGTTCATGGCGTACAGGGAGACCAAGGACATCACCGGTGCCGTCCAGGCTGGCATCGCCGCCGGCGTCCAGGTGTTCGGCTTGTCCTTCGCCCAGCATATGGTCGTCTCGCAGCTCTCCAGAGCGGGGCTTTCCAATGCTTTGATGGCGCCCAGCCAGGCGTTGGTCGGCAAGCTCGGATTCAAGGCGTCCGCCACAATCGTCAACGGCCTGCGCGCCCTTACGGGCAAGACCGCCATCAGCGGGGCGGCCGCCTCCAAGCAGCTCGCGAAGATGCTAAGGGGCAATGCCGTCTCGGCAGCGGTGACCCTCGCCGTGTTCTCGGTCCCCGAGACCTACAGGCTCTTCCAGGGCAAGGCGAGTGGAGCCCAGTACGCCCAGAACATGGCATGCCTCGCCACCTCGATCGCCGGGGGAATCGCCGGCGCCACTGCGGCAGGAGTCGCGGCGGCGAAGGTCGGTGCCGCGGCCGGCACGGCGGTGTCGCCCGGCGTGGGGACCGTCGTCGGCCTCGCGGGCGGCATGGTCGGCGGAACGGTCGGCACGGCGGCCGCGGGCGTAGTCGGCGGGATACTGTTCGAGGGCGACAGCGCGTCTTTTGGGCGGTACTTCAACGCCATGGTGTCGTGCATGGCGGTCGAGTACCTGCTCGACGGGCATGAGATGGACGAGCTGCTTGCTGTCCTAGACGGCGTAAAGCCGGAGGAGTTCAGGGCGCTGATGGAGGAAACGCTCCCATCGCAGTTCCAAGAGGCGAAGGTCCGGGCGTTCCTTGTTCCGATGTTCGATGAGATCGCGTCGCGCAGAGAGCGCTTCGCGCTTCCCACCAGCAGGCAGATATCCGACGCCCTTGTCAAGTTCGAGCAGACGATGCGTGTTGACGATCAATCGGCCTCCGCTGCCATGCGCACGACCTCCTCCATCGGGTAGCGGGTACTATCATCCCCTTCCAAGGCCTCGTTGTAGGCCTCGATGGCCGCCATGTCCTAAGCCTTCTCGAGCGCGGCCCTTCTCACGAACTCGGGAAAAGACATGCCCGCGGCGTTCGCATAGCCCTGAATCAAGGCCCTTTCGCCCTCATTGAACTTGATCTCGCACATCGCCATGGTCGCTCCCGTCAACGCCGTCATCGAAGTGAATCCATTATCCACCCACCGCGTACGCCCTGAACTCAAAACAACAAGCAGGATGGACGCTATACGAGGATGCCGCAGAGGTAATGGTAGGGGAGTGCGGCAGACGCTCTAAGAGCCGCTGTATGAGCCCATTTTCAACAACTCGATTGCCTGTGCCAAGAACCTCAAATCGTTCGTGCGGTTACCAAGAGCCACCTGCTGCGTGAAGGTGATCTGGTCCCGGAGCGTGTCCGCGGTCGCGCGAGCTGCGGCGAGTTCGACCTTCGCGGCCGGCAGTTTCTTGACAATCGGGATCAAGATGACAGGGGCAGCCTTATACCCGAGCTCTTAGAGCACCGAAGTCATCGCACCGACGGCGACAGGCTTCCATTCCGGGCATCCACCGGACCCCTATGCGGCGGCCTCCCGGTCGGAGTCGTCGGACTGCTTGCCGTATATGGTCGCCCGGCGCATGGCTGCCGCGCTTTTGGCGCATGCAGCGGACACCCCGAAACCGTCCGATATAGCGCACGTCCATGCCTCCTCGCCATCTGTATACGCCTGCTTCACCTCATCTTCCGCGCCGATAGCTGCCAGTATTTCCAAAATCTGTGCTGGATTCTCTTCATGGACAAGGATATCCCGGAGCGGACGGGAGTCTTCTACGGAATCCAGCACATCGAGAAGATGTTTCTGCTGAGACTTATACTTGCCGAGGTTAAACGCGATGGTGCCATACACACTCTTGCCGAACCTCGTAGAGTAGGTGTTGCCGCCAGCGTCGTCATTGATGAGCGCGCTGAGATCGCCTGCCGTCATATTTATTAAGTCCAACATGTCATTTCCTTTCGATATGGGGGTTGTTTTACCGCTTCGGTTGATGCATTGGCCGTCTTCTTGCGGCTTGAAGCGGCTCATAACTTACTATACCCAAATTTTGTCTAGACATAACAGATATAAAGTAGCCATAATAGGGAAGATATTCATGTATAGTATTAAGCGTATTTCTTGGTTGGTTATGTGGTAGCCGCCGGACGCGAGACAAAAGGAGCGACGATGAGCACACGTGAGGGGCTGGCCCAGGTCAGCATGAACGTACCCGATAAACTCTACTGTGAATATAAAAAAGTCCTGAAATCAAGAATCCCGAAGAGCAATACGACACGAGACTTTACCCATCACATGCTCGACGTCGTAAACGCCGCTCGCGCAAAGAAGGGAGAGGGGCCATACGAAGATTAGAGGCCGGTGCGGCGAAAGCCTCAAGGAAAGGAGATTGCTGACATGGATGTGATCGCCGGCAGGCTGAATGACGACGAGCTGTATACGCAGGGGTTTATCTATGACGAAGACTGGACCTAGCCCCACCACGGACGAGGAAATCGAGCTGTCCTGTGCCGCCGCCATGCTTCGGCTCGACCGTGTGGAGGTGCAGGCGGTGGTCGAGGATGCCGAGCGCGTAGGCATCTCGATTTACGCCCAGGCGCTCACGTTGTGGTTTCTCGGAGGCGCCGCCGCCGCACGCTATCCAGGACCCACCGAGAATGTGCTCCGGTTCTCGGAATGGATCCTCTCGGGCCGCGGGGCGCGGGAACATATCCGCACGCCGCGCGAGAATGAGCCCGTCGACGATTGGGGGACCCATGAAACTTCGCCTCTTCCCAAGGCCAATCAAGAAGATGACCGTCGATGTGAGCCTTGAGGCCCACATCGCCCGCTTCGGTTTCATCCCATGGGGCCTCCCGTCACTTCCCGACGATGCGGTCGTCGGGACGGTCGAGGAGGCCATGGAGACAGGGGTTCCCTGCGAAGACGAGCCACTGCCGCCCGGATGCATCCCGTGACCGCCTGCAGGAAAGGATTATTTTGGCACTGGGTTTTGGCTCTGGGTTTGCATTGTGTCGGGGGTTCACTTTTTGGGTGCCGTACAGCATGGCGACCGGCGTCATCGAGTCAGCTGGCCGGCGACGCCGGCGGTCGAATTGACTTGAGCACCAAAAAGGGATCCAGCCATCTGGCTGGATCCCTTTTTAATCATAGTCGCCATCGTAGACGAAACCCTCATCCAGGATTTCGTTCATGTAGCGGATTGCCTTCTCGACCGGCCAGTCACCCTGGGCGAGGCCCCAGATCGGCACGGACATGGTCCCGAAGTAATTCACACCCGTCTCGAGAAGGAGCTCCCGCGCTTTCTCGATGTCGGCTCGGAGGAACGCAGACGGGATGAACGCCTGATAGTAGATATCCATGTTCTCCGTGTCCACGGCGAACAGGCCCGCCCGTACCCTCACATCGTTCAACGCATTCGAGAACTCGGTGAAAGCCGCGCACGTGTCGGGTGTCACGACTCTGGGCGACGGAAACGTCGTGGCCATCACGCCGCCGTCCAGGACCCTCATCGAGATCTGCAGGGAAATCCGAGGGTCTTTAATGACGAAATGGGCCTCGTCGTCGGCGAGGACCTGAACCGGCTCGCCGTTCGGGCCGGTAGCCCAGCTCCCGTATACCCTGAGGTATCTTCTGTCGAGTCCGGCCTGATCGCGGGCGATTTTCTCCACGATATCTCGGTCCGTGGCCCTGCCTCCGACTAAGACCTCCATGATGGATACCTCCCCTGCGCCCTAGTGCCGGCCCAGCCCCGGACCCGAGTACCTGCCGGTCTCCGAGTCGTAGGTCAGCACCGCGACCTCGCCGTTCTTCATGACGTTCCCGTCGATGTAGTAATGGCTGGTCCCGTCATGCCAGATACCGCGGTAGCCCGCGATGCCCGAGACCGCCTCGGTGTTGACGTGCCCGGCGATAACGTCGAGGTCGAAGTGCTGCCCGACATACATCGGGGGCATCGACGTGAAAAATTCCCCAGGAGTTCCGGGCTTCCACCAATCGACGCCCGCCTCCTCGTAGATGCCGGCATGGACGAACACCTGCCCGAACCCAGATTCCCAGTAGTACGGGAGCCCCCCGATCCACCTGAAGACGGTCCCGTGGGCTTTCCTCATGCGCCCCACCGTGTAGCGGTACGCCTCCTCGAAGCGCTTCAGGACGAGGAGGTGCCGCACATGCTCGAACTCATCCGGCTCGAGGAAGGACCTCGCGGTCGCCAGGTTGCTGTCAGCGAGCTTCCACGCCTGCGCGAAGTCGGGGTCGTCAACATTGGACATGTACTCCAGGAGCTGCTCCTCGTGGTTTCCGCGCAGCGCGATGACGCGCCCGCCGTAGCGCTCCTGGAGCCCCATGACGGTCCTGAACACCCCGAGCGAGTCGGGGCCCCTGTCGCAGTAGTCGCCGAGGAGGACCAGCATGGAATCCTCGGATTCCATGTCGACAGTCTCCAGGGCCTTCAGGAACGGCTCAAGGCATCCATGGATATCCGACATGCAGTAAATGCGCATACATCTACCTCCTCAGGATTAGCGTCTGGTCGCGGGCGCCCGCTCGCCAAAGACAGAGTACCGCTCTGTCAAACGAAGCGCAGCCCCCAGCGTGAGCAATTTCAGTATAGACGCTCATCAGGACAGCCGAGGACACTTAGAACGCAGGAGGGTGCCACGATGTGGCCTCATCATTCGAAGCGGCACCCCGTCCCAAAACGCATGCCGTCCGGCACGACCGACAGCCGAGCCTTGCGCCCCGTTCGAGCAGTGCCAGAACCCCGTGCTGGGACCCACGCAGCCGATAGCTGGGGAATTTAGCCGCGGCCATCGAGGAGCCGACCTAGGGACGGCGCCCTCAGACCTCGAAGGATTTCCGCCGCCCCTTACAGGCCTAGATTGATTTAATGGTTGATTCAATCCGGCTGAATAAGCCGAGCGTGTGCCGGTTGACATAATGTAAGGTAAACGAGCAGATTCGGCCGCACACCGGTGCGGGGTTCGAGTGATGTGATAGAAAGTAATACACGCATTGCATCTAGCAAGGAGGCGCATCATGGCAACCGCCACCGCAGCGCTGAGAATCCCCGAGGACCTCGCGAGCAGGTACGACCGCCTGGCGAAGTCGACGGGCCGCACGAAAACCTTCTACATGACAGAGGCCCTCGCCGCCGAGATAGACAGGCTTGAATACGAGTACGGCCTCATGAAGAAGGCCGAGGACTTCCGATCCGGCAGGCTTGAGACCGTGACGCTCGACGAGCTGGAGGAGAGCCTCGGCCTGGCGGATTGAGATCGACAGGGACGTCCAGCGGTCGATGGGGAAGCCGGACAGGCAGGCTGCGCGGAGGACCGTCGCGAAGCTGCGCGAGATCTCGCAGCTCGAAGACCCGCGGAGCATGGGCTGAGGCCTGACGGAGAACAAATCCGGCCTCAGGCGCTACCGGGTCGGGGACTACCGAATCGTCGCCGACATCGAGGACGACGTCCTCGTCATCCTCGCAGCGGATGTCGACCACCGCAGCAGGGATTACAAGCGGGGATAGGAAAGTAGCCGGCGACGGGGACGGCGGAGTAATCCGTCGTCGGGATTCGCCGATCGAAACTCCATGTCGTTGCCGCAGCGGTAAGACCCCATCCGGATTATCACCCGGATTTGCCTTCTAGTGGATATGTCAGATGACGGACACAGGAGGCAGACCGTGGGCATCAGAAGGAAGTAATTGATATGGGGCGGAGATTTTCTCCGCCCCATATCGTTCTAATGGGATTTATGCCGATTTGAGGATGTTCACGGCCTATTCGATTGCGGCTGAACGCAGGAACTCAGACTTCTTCATGCCGCTCGTGGCGGCCCGTCAGGGTTCCCGCCCAAGAGCCGGATTCATACTCTGCGCACTCGCGCTCAATGTCCTCGTTCGTGATCACGATTCCGTTTGCAAGCCTGAACTCCATCGGTGACCTCTCCCGCTCGCCGCCTCGAGCTCCTTCAGCGTCTTCTTGCTCGGCGGTGACACGCCGTCGCACCTTCCCGATGTAGGGGTTCGGAACGCTGTCGGAGAAGTCGACGTTCTCGGGAATCTTATCGGTGCTTACGTCATTTCCTATCATGGATACGCCCTATTGCTCCTCGACGAACCCGCCGTTGAGATAGTACTTGTGCAAGAGGTCGTCCCTTTCCACGGACAATTCCCTCAACGTGCCGTGGAGTTCGTCCATATAGCAATCAAGCAAACGACTGTCGTTCTCCCAGGCATCCAGGAAATCGCGGATGCACTGAGACGAGTCAGCGGGAACCTCGAAGCCCCAATCCTCGGGCTCCTTGATCTTATATCCCTTGATAGTCCTCATGGCCCTGCTCCTCTCCATGCGCCTGTCTGCGGTTACCCATACGGTACTGGAGAGCGCGGTACTCTAGTATTCTACCGTCGCGGTACGGTGATACCGGCTGAAGCGCCAAAAGAAAAGCCCGCGCGGGGTCATGCGGGCTTACCAGCTAGATGCAGATAGGGCTAGAAGCAGAAATCAGGTCTGACACTATTATTAACAGATGAATATGCGGCTTCCAGCTTTGTTTGACTCGAATGCGTAAGGCCTTTTCCCGCCCAACTATTATCAAGGGATCGCATCATACCAGAATCCCAGATCTTAGCGTACTGTTCGCCCTCGTTCTCAAGCCAGGAATAATCGCTTAGGCTCGATACGGGATCACCATAAAGTTCTCGATAGGAAGGAATAAAAACTCGGTCTTCAGTCTTCGAGACAGAAGCCGTTTTAGACATACCGTTATCGTTGTTTGTCCACTTAATTACTGGAACCAGCTTCTGCTTATAGTCTGTTGGGAACAGCTTGAACAGTTCGCCATTGTTGAGATTGCTCCTCAAAGGTGACTTATCCCATGGGCCACGAGCATCTATACGTCCATCAGCGAGTTCCTGATCGAGCTGTAGCGTCAGACCGGCCTTGCCCGAACCGTCCGCGAGGTCATCGTGGTTGATGCCGATGATTCGATAGGTCACAGTCCTGCCATCAGTGAGCTTCATCGGCCACGAAGTGTTCGCGTCCATGGCGGCCTTGGCTTTAGCGTATACGACCGAAGATGTGCCGTTCTTGGCGATGTCGGTGGCGGCCTTCTGCTCATCGAGGGTCCAGTCCTTGGCCTCCTTCTGGGCTACGGTCTTCATCGCTTCCTTATACGCCTTTTCCTCGGCGCTCATGAAGTTGTCTCCGTCGGTGCCGGCGTCGACCGTGTTCGCCACCTGGTTGAACTGGTTTCGGATGGCACCGACCACGCCGGGTCCCGCGAACACGATCACAAGGCCGATGACCGCGATAATCAGTACGTACTCGATAATCGATTGCCCTCGGAGACGGGTCGTTTCAGGAGCGACCCCCCCCGAG
The DNA here is from genome assembly GCF_052118485.1 of Collinsella sp. LCP21S3_C7. NCBI lineage: Bacteria > Bacillati > Actinomycetota > Coriobacteriia > Coriobacteriales > Coriobacteriaceae > Collinsella > Collinsella sp. LCP21S3_C7. The sequence continues at coordinate 29,099 of NZ_JBQKHC010000007.1, forward strand.
GCGAAAATGCCGCTGCATGCATATGCGGCTCCCTTCGCTTAAGGGTTTGCAATACGAGCCGAGCGTAGGGCTAATTCAGATTTCTGCACAGGTCTTGCCGCAGCGGCAAAGAGTAATTAGCTCAACGTCTGCGCAGCTTAACCTAACGCTCGCACAATCGAATTTGTTGCTCAACAAATTCGCAGGTGAGGACAGTAGAATTGGTGTTATCGGAAGTGACGGAGGACCGCCGGTGTCGAAGCGGGCGGTCGAGAAGAAAGGACGGAAATGAGAATGCTGGAGCTGATAATCCTCATCCTGCCCCTCCTGGCAATCGTCGCCAACATCTGCGGCGTGGCGGAGCTTGTCAAGATCGCCAGGGCCAAGGGGCATTACACCAATGGCGCGGGAATCCTCTGGTTCATCGGCCTTTTCGGCACGGCGCTCATGGTCGGCCTGATCGTCTGCGCACTGCCAGACCGAGCGGCGCCGGCGCCCAGCGCAAAAACGGATGAAGATGCCCTGCCCGAGGTGTAGACATGTCGAAGTACAAGATCGTCTACCGCGACGCCAACCCCTCCTGGCAGGAACTCTGCCCCGTCAGGGTACTGGCCGTCCAGGTCTCCAGGGACACCGAGACGGGAGCCTGCTTCCTCCAGACAAAAATCGTCAACGTATCGACGAAACCCATCGGCCGCATAGAGTTCACGGTCGGACTCGAGGGCGAGGGAGGGGAGACGGAGACCGTCGACTTCTCGCTCCTAGATGCCGACCTGCCCGCCGGCGAGGTACTCAGGCCCAAGGCAGTGAGAATCAAGCTGTCTGTTATCACCGGTTCGCGTGCCGTTGTGACCCGAGCGGACGGCGAGACGTCCTTCGGAGACCCGATCGACATCGATAGCCCCGCGCCACTCGCACTCACCGGGGTCGAGGAGTCGGAACGCGATGTCCTGCTCTCCGAGATGGGGGCCGATACCTTCAAATGCTCAGGCGTCCATTCCGAGCACGATGGATGGTGGCAGTGCGGCTGCGGTGCGGTGAACCTCAAGCGCGATACCTGCTGGAACTGCAGTGCCGTGTGCGAGAAACTGGCGGATCTGGAAGATCCCGCGTTCCTGGATGAATCCAGAAGGGACAGGGTCTACAAGACGAGCGTCGCGATACTCGAGAAGGGCAACAGGAAGGAAGCTGAAGCCGCCAAGGAGAGCCTCGAGAGGCTGGCCGAGCAGGGCTACGGGGATTCGGGCGAGAAGGCAAGAGAGGCCGGCGCGAAGATTGCGAACCTCTCGAAAAGGAGGAAGAAGATAGCCGTCGCGGCTGTCGCTGGCATCGTCCTGCTTGCCGTCATGGTCGCCATCTCGCCCCTGCCGTCCATGCTCGAAGCGCGGGCGGACATGAAGGCGGAGCAGGAGACAATCGACAGCAAGTCGATTGGGCAGACCGTCGAATTCGGGACCTATTCGGAAGACCTTTCGACCTATAAGGGTACCTCAGTCGCCGGCAGACCGATCAGATGGATCGTAGTCGACAAGGAGGACGGACGGGCCCTTCTCGTAACCCAGAAGTGCATCGACGAGATGGCGTTCGATACGCAAGGCGACGCAATCGATTTCAAGTCCAGCTCGCTATACGACTATCTGAACGGCAGCTTCAGGGATTTCGCCTTCAGTGATGTCGAACGGGGCCTCATCGATGGAGACGTCACGATTCTCAACACCTCTCTCCTTTGCGAACCCGCGCTATCGGACGATTTTCGGTACGCAAAGTCAGTGAAGGACGACAAAGTTAAGGACTGGTGGACCTCTACCGTCGAGAAGTACGGCGGCAGCTCTGACTATAGAGATTTCTACTATGTCGGGCAGCCCCTAGCCAATTACGTGTGCAAGTGGGGCGATATCAAATTTGGCGATGACGGGAGCGAGCAGGATGAAGTGCTCGGAGTCCGCCCCGCTATCTGGGTCAAATTGAATTAGCAGTCGGTTTTCCCATAGGTTGAATAGCGAAGGCGGCTCCCGAATCATCGGGAGCCGCCTTCATGCGTTCACTTGAACTTGTATATTGCCATGCCTTGGGAAGGATTACGGCGGGTGCGTACTTGTTGAAGTCGCTATGCAGTGTATTCGGGCCGATGTTCCAGTCGGAACAATCCAGATGGAGACTCCGGTACCGCTCGAACATTCCCGTTAAGTCATATGCAGCACCGAAATCGCACGTGGCACAGAGACCAGTTACGTCAACATCCGCGTCCGGAACGAATCGAAGCTGTATCCCGTTCAAAAACTTATGCCGTCCGGCACCCCAAAAGCACTCTCTCAATGCCGTGCAAATCGAGTGCCCAAACCCAGTGCTATAACCTACCGTCATCGCATGTTTGAAATTCAAATATGAGGCGAGACGATCAAGATGACGAGCCAATACAGTTTCCATAATCACAATCGCCAAAAGAAAAGCCCGCGCGGATTGCACGGGCTTAGGAGTTGGAATTAGAAGGAGAAAGCGGGGAACACGTAGTCGGTGTACGCCGCGCTGCCGTCGCCCCAGTTACCGTTGCTATAGACAATGCGGAAGAGCGCGGAGTAGCTCGGATCCACGGAGCGAGTCCAGTGACCGAGACTCGACGAAGCTCCGGAGCAGTTCGACGTCGTCACGCCCTTGGAAGCGTAATACTCGTACTGGGTGCCGTCGGACTGGAGGTCGCCGTAGACCTCGGTCGTAGAGAGCAGGAAGACCTTGTCCGTCGTGGCCGAGGGGGCGCCGGGGCCCTTGCCGCCGCCCTGGTTGTCGGTCATCTTCGTGACGGCCTCCATCTTGGACTGGAGCTCGACCGGCAGGAGCGACCAGAGGTCACCGGTGTTGAGGCGTCCGCGCAGCTCGGAGGCCTCCCAGCCGCCGGCGTTGGTGTCTGTGGCATTCATTCTCTGAGAAGGTAGGGTAGGGCTGGTCGTCTCGAACGTCAGGCCCGCTTTGCCGGAACCATCGGCCAAGTCATCGTGGTTGATGCCGACGATGCGGTACTCAAGTGTCTCGCCGTTCGTCAGTTTGGTAGAGAATTTCGTCCCCGCGTCCATGGCATCCCTGGCCTTGGGGAACGCGACCGAGGCGGTTCCCTTCTCGGCGATGTCCTCGGCGGCCTTCTTCTGGTCCTCGAGCGTCCAGTCCCTCGGGTCCTTGTCCGTCACCGACTTCATGTCTTCGAGATAGTCCTTCTGCTCCTGGTCGGGCGTATTGCCGCCGGACCCGCCGCCCGAGGTGCCGCCGAGGCCCGAGCCGCCGCCATGGATGCCGCCGGCCAGGGTATTCGCCACGCCGGCGAACTGGTTATGCACGGCCTGCGATACCTGCGGTCCGGCGAAGACGACGACGAGCGAGATGACGGCGATGATCAGGACGTACTCGATGGTAGACTGGCCCCGGAGGCGAGCCGCCCTACGAGCGACCCCCCCCCGAGGCGAAAATGCCGCTGCATGCATATGCGGCTCCCTTCGCTTAAGGGTTTGCAATACGAGCCGAGCATAGGGCTAATTCAGATTTCTGCACCGGTCATGCCGCAGCGGCAACCGCATCGACGGTCAACCATCAAGATTGCGCTACTATAGAACACGCGTTCGTTATTGATTCCAAAGGAGTGCTGCATGGAGCATGGCGAGAAGTCGATACGTTTAGTCACAGCCCTCGTCGAATGCCGCCCCGATGGTGAGTACGTCCCCTGGGGAATCAAATGGTACGACGGCACCGTCTACCCGTTCGACCGTATCGAGTCCTACAGCCCCCGCTCGTGGGCGCTCGGCAGGAACAGGCAGTCCGAGTCCTGGCGATTGGTCGTCGGGGACGGGACCTGCCGTGACATCCGCCATTACGGGAACAGCTGGTACGTGGTCCACGACCCCGACGACGATACCCCCGCGGCGCTTCCGAAACGGGGACCATGTAAATAGCACCAACGGACATCAATCCTGCCGGCTGCCGACGATTGCCACTGCAAGCATATCCGAAAGTCTTGAAATCTGCCCAGACGCGTACTCGACTATAAGCTCCGGCTCGGCCATTTCCCCGTGGGCGGCCGCCTCGAGCGCCGAGGCGAGTCCGCGCATCTCGTGGCAGACGTCGTAGACCCTGCCCTTGGCCCGCTCGTCCATATTCTCACCTCCCTTCGGTTGGAAACGCGATAGACCATACTTCATCTGGCGCACCCCGGGCACGCCCGGAACGCGACCGTTCGCCAGATAGAATTTGTTGCTCAATAAATCGAGGGGCGCAATAAGTAAACTTATGGCGTATGGCAACGAATGCGGGGCTTGCGGCGCGACTGCGCCCGCCGGCCCCCGACGATTATTTCCGGAGGTCCCCATGGGGAGTCGCACGGTGAAGAACTACCCCTCGCCGCGCCTGATGGCGAACATCGGCGCGACCAACCAGTCGGTTCCCGAGTCCATCGGCGAGCTGGTCGCGAACTGCTTCGACGCTAGGGTGGGAAATGAGAAAGTCGAGGTCGCCGTCGTGCTCGGCGACGACAAGATCAGCGTCATCGACAACTGCAGGGGCATGACGGGCGACATCCTCGAGAAGGCGGTCTGCATCGCCGAGGACATGTCGCGCCATCTCGAGCGCGGCGAGGACGCCAAGGGCCACTTCGGCATGGGCTTCAAGGCCGCGTGCTCGGCCCTCGGCGCGTACTACGAGATCTTCACGCGTCCGGTCGGCGAGGACACCGAGTACCACGTCGCGTTCGACATCAACGACTACAGTCGCAGGGACTCGGGCGCGGACGCCTGGGACGTCGTCATCGAGGACAGTCCGGTCGACGGCACGGGCGTGCTCGCCAGGGTCCCCCACGGCAGCGCATTCATCATCAGCCGCCTGAGGAACCCCGACCCGATGCCGGGCGCCATCGTCAGGTACCTGGGCGCCGCCTTCAAGGGACACCTCGAGACGGGCGACCGCATCGTGCTCGTGCAGGGGCGCGACAGGACGGAGATCGAGCCCGTCAGCTACAAATACCTGCCCGGTACCAAGGTCGATATCGACACCGCCTGCGGGCCGAACGGCAAGTACCGCATCACGGGCTGGATGGCGCTCAGCGACCAGACGCACAACGACGGCATGTACGGCTTCAACATCTACCGCCACGGGCAGCTCGTCATGCCCTGGGACAAGTCCTGGTTCAAGGCGCACCTCATGACGAGCCGTATCATCGGCGACGTCGAGCTCGGCTTCATCGACTCGACCTTCTACAAGCAGGGGCTTCAGGAGACGCCCGAGTGGAAGCTGGTCTCCAGCTACATGAAGGAGTACCTGAAGACCCTCGTCGCGGGCTCGCGCCACCTGTCTCGCTCCGGCAATGTACACGACGCGCAGGAGGTCCGAAGGGTCGCGGAGAGCCTCGCCGAGCAGTACGGCGGCGAGTCGATCCTGCCCGATGACGAGCTGACCGCTCCCGTTGAGGAGAGCACCGCGGCGGACACGGCGGGCATCAACACGACGGTGCGAAACGTCGTGACCGAGAGGTCCCTCGAGCTCGAGTCGGGCCTCACCGTCAACATCACGATCGTCAACAGGGGCAGGGGCAGCGACGTCAACGCGCCCTTCGACTACATCTACGAGGAGGGCGACGACGACGGCGACCCCTCGGCGCTCCAGGTGATCGTCTACGAGGACCACCCGCTGTGGAAGAAGAAGGTCAGCGACGAGGTGAGGCAGGTTTTAGCGGCATCCGACGCCATCTACCGCGTGCTCGTGGAGAAGCTGTCCGTCGCCCCGGCGGAGGCGACCAGGATGCGCAACGACTGGGTCGCGGTACGCTGCGGCATGAAGGGAGAGGAGTAGCATGAACAGGCTTGATGCGCTCGAGTCGATCAAGAGGGCATGGGACGACCCCGGAATGCCGCTGGACGAGAGGGCTTCGTCCGTCTCGTCCGACTTCTACTCGGCGGGACTCGACCTCGGCACCGCCGCGGCCTATATCAACGCGACGCCGTCCGAGCTGGAGGCGCTCCTCGAGCTGGGCGGCCTAGACGAGGACCTCCTCTCCGAGATCGCCGCCGCGAACCCGCCGAGGACCGCGTGGACGTTCCTCAACTGCGCGAGCGAGGACGAGGCGAGGCGCTCGCTGGAGGCGCTGACCGCCCAGCGCGGGCGGGATTCCCGCGACCGTATGGATGCCGCCGAGGCAATGTACCGCTCCATGGTCGCCATCGCGGAGCCGACCGCCGACCAGAGGGTCGCGGCGCTGTCCGGCGCCGACATCAGGCACGCCCTCGAGAAGGCCAGGCAGTACAAGGCCGACGACAAGTTCATGGTCAAGTTCATGACGAGCGTGGCGGGGCAGAGGGGCAGGGGCAAGGTCCTGTCCGACAAGCAGTCGAGCAAGCTCCGCGAGCTCCTCGAGAAGATCGCGGACGCGGGCGCGATATGCCGCGACAGCATCGACGGCGACGCCGACGCCTGCGACCGCATCCTCGACGCGCTGGGAAGGTAGCGCATGCCCCGCGACCAAAGGCGGGAGGGCTTCCCCTCCCTCGGCATCGGATACGTCTACACCGGGCACGGCAGCAGGCTGCTCTCCGAGTTCCTCCTGCCGCTGCTCGGCGCGGCGAGCGAATACGACCGGGTGACGAGCTACTACACGCTCGACTCCCTCATCGCCATCTCGGCGGGGGTGGAGAGGCTGTACGCCCGCGGCGGCCGCATGCGCCTCATCGTCGGCATCCACAGCGTCCCCGCTGAGCTCACCGCGGCGGCGGACCCCGCCGAGCCGCTACGCGCCGAGGCGGAGCGCATCGGCCGCGAGATCGGGGAGGGGATCCTCGGCCTATCCGACGCAATCCAGCGCGAGCGGCTGGCGACGCTCGCGTGGATGATCGCCGACGGGCTTCTCGAGGTGAGGGCCGCCGCCACGAACGATGGCGGGCTCTTCCACACGAAGCTGTTCCTGCTGCGGGACGCACAGGGCAACTCCGTCATCGCCTCGGGGAGCGCCAACGAGACGCGCTCAGGGCTCGGCGGAAACTACGAGACAATCATGGTGCAGAAGTCCTGGGAGACGCCCGGCGTCGAGAAGGTCTGGCGCGGGGTCTTCGAGGGCCTGTGGGAGGGTTCCGCCGAGGGCGTGACGTCCTGCGAGATAACCCAATCGGTCGCATCCGCCATCGAGCGCGGATTCGGCGGGAACGTTCCCCGACCCTGCGCGTCGCATTCCGCGGACTCGGAGGGCGCCATCGCGGCGGCGCGTAGGATGCCCTCGTACTTCTTCGTCTCCGGTGACATCCCCGGACTCTTCCAGCACCAGGAGCGGGCGGTCGTGGACGCCCTGTCCCGCTGGCCCGTCAGGGTCCTGCTCTCCGACGAGGTGGGGTTGGGGAAGACGTTCGAGGCCGCGGCGGCCATGGCCTTCATGGTCAGGTTCTGCGGGGTGCAAAGCGTGGTCATCCTCACGCCCAAATCCGTCCTCTCCCAGTGGCAGTCCGAGCTGCGCGACCGCTTCGGCATAGAAGCGTGGCTCTACGACTCCACAAGGGGCCTATACGTTAGCGCGGACGGGACCGAGCGCCCGCAGGCGGGAAACCCCCTAGGGGCCGGCCGCCCGGACATAGCCTTGGTCTCCGCCCAGTACGCCCGCGGGAGCCGCCGCAGGCCCGGCTGCCTCGAGCGCGACGACGCGGTCCTTCCGGACCTGCTCGTCGTGGACGAGGCCCACGCCGCCCGCGTCAGCAGGCAGGCGGGCGGACGCAAGAAGACGACGAGGCTCTACGACATGCTGGAGTCCGTCTGCGCCCAGATACCGCACGTGATCCTCGCCACCGCCACGCCGATGCAGAAGGAGGCGTCCGAGTACCACGCGCTCCTGCGGCTTCTCGGGCTGCCGAGGAGATGGAGGAAGGAAAGCCGCTTCCTGGGCTCCCTCGAGACGATCGCGTCGAACGCGGCGCCCGACCTCACATCCGCAGCAGAGTCGGCAAAGCTGCTCCTGTCGACCCTCGACGAGATGCGCCCCGACCTCTCCGAGCTCGGCCCCGCGTCAAGGGCATCGGTGGCGGCGCTCGCCGGCATCGACCGCGCCGACTCCATCGCGCTCGCCGACTACGTCCAGAGGAACTGGCGCGCGGTGCGCGAGGCACTCACCATGCTCCACCCCGCGCACCTGCTCACCGTCAGGAACACCAGGCGCTCCTTGGAGGGGGTCGGCTACCGCTTCCCGAGGCGCAACCTGCATGCCGTGTCGCTCGACGGCCAGCGCGAGGTCATGTCGTTCTACAGCAGGGTTGACGCATACATCTCGAACGAGTACTTCTCGATCGAGGAGGCGATGCACCCCGGCAGGAGGAACTCCACCGGATTCACGAGGGTGGGCTACCAGCAAAGGATCTCGTCCTCGCTCTGCTCGTGCTACAGGAGCCTGAAGCGCAGGCTCGCCAAGCTGAATTCAGTCAGGGCCGACCTTTCCGGAACGGCGGACCCCGATTGGGGGATCCTCGCCGACCTCGGGCTCGACCTCGACCCGGATGACGACTCCGACCTGTTCGAGGACGGGGATGCCGCCTCGGCGGACATCCCCGGCGACCTCGACGGCCTGAGCGCGGCGAACGTCGCCGCCACCGCGTCCATCGAGGCTGCGGCCATCAGGCCGCTGATCGAGGAGGCCGAGGGCCTCATCGAGCGCGGGCTCGACATGAAGGTCAAGAAATCGGTGGACATCGCCCTCGAGAGCCTGGCGGCCGGGGACAGGGTGCTCCTTTTCTCGCGCTACACCGACACCGTGGACGCGCTGGCGGGGGAGTTCCGCGGCCGCGAGGACTCGGACGCCTACACGTACGGCATCTACAGCGGCTCGGTATCCGAGATCCACCGCGGGGACGACGTCCGCGCATGCGCGAAGACCGAGATAACCGACGCCCTCAGGCGCGGCGACCTCAGGCTGCTCATCTGCTCCGACGCGGCATCCGAGGGCCTCAACCTCCAGGCGGCACGCGTGCTCGTCAACGTCGACGTCCCGTGGACGCCCTCGGTCCTCGAGCAGAGGATCGGACGCGTCGCGCGACTCGGCCAGAGGGCGGCCGAGGTGGATATCTACAACGTGTGGTACCCCCGCAGCGTCGAGCAGCGGATGTACACGAGGATCCAGGAGAGGTTCCATACCGCCAACCTCGCGGTGGGCGAATTCCCCGACGTCGTGGCCACGGAGATCCGCGACGCCATCCTCTCCGGCTCGCCCTCCATCGATGAAGGGATGGAGTCGCTGCTCGAGCTCAGGAACTCCGCGCAGACGAGGGCGCTCGAGAGGCTCTTCGCCGGCGGCGGGGAACCGGGCGAGACGGCATCGGACTCCATCCGCTCCGCCCTCATGGACGCGGCGGAATCGTCCTTCGCCCACACCGACCTCGGCGCGGGCCGCATGAGCTTCTCGCTCGCGGGCGGCGGCGAGGTCGAGCTCACCGCGGAGGTGGGATGCGACCAGACGGTCTCGCTCTCGTCCGCCCTATGGAAGGAGAGGGACTTCGGAACCGACGGCCTAGCGGTCATCAAGGACCCTGACGGCCGCCCCGCCGCCTTCTCTTCGGCCGGCGACCCGTCGCGCCCGCTGGACAACGCGGTCCTTACCGACATCCTTGTGGGCAGGGATTTGGTGGCGCGGGCCGGTGACGGCAAAAGGCCCGAGACCCTGCCGGACCCCTCCGCGCTGTCGATGGCGTTCGCGTGCGGCGAATGCCCGCCGAGGCCCGAATTCTGGAATCACGAAGCAAGGGAAGGAGAGATATGAGACTTCGCTACACCGCCGCGCCCTGGGCCGCGCCCGAGTTGACCCCCGAGGCGGCAGAGCTCGCCGACATCCTCGCGGACGACGTCTGGTCCGAGTCGTCCGTCGAGTTCTACGCCGAGCGCGACGCCAAGATACGCCTCGGAAAGAGGGCCCCCAAGGGGATGCAGAAGACCCTCAACGCCGTCATCGACCGCAAGCTCACCGAGGCGGGCTGGCTTGGCGACTCGGGATACTACGTGAAGGGCTCCACATGGGCCCGAATAACCTTCAGGCACCAGATGAGCATCGGCTCCGATTTCCTCGATGCCCTGAAGGTCTGCAAGAAGCAGGGGATGGAGCTCGCCGTCATCATCGCGGCGAACCGCGAGACGCTTGACGTGATAACGCCCAACGACGCCGCGGCGCTCGTCTCGTTCGAGAAGCTGCGCTCGCTGGCGCTCGACCTGGACGGCGCCATGGACATCCCCCTGCTGATAGGCGAGCTGACCCCGATGACCTTCGCGCCCTCGGACATCGATGCCGAGATACGGAAATACCGCCCGCGCGACACGACGGTGTCCTCGGAGTCGCTTCCCTCGTAGACGCCCCGATAGGCGAAAGATCGCTATCCTTGGGCGAAAGGGATACGGAGGGGGAGAGCATGGCCAAGGGCAACCACAGCTTCAGCGAGCGGGACATTCACAGCCGCTTCAACGCGATCGTCGGCCGCACCGTGGCCGAGGTCGATACCGCCGGTATCCTCGCCGCGTCGGGGGCATCCCGCAACAAGGGCAGGATCGGTGCCATCATCGAGCAGTCTGTGCTGGGCTACCCCGCCGACTCCGACCGCCGCCCCGATATCCTCATCGACGGGCAGCCGTGGGAGGTCAAGGCGACGGGGCTCGTCGAGGGCGCCCGCGGCGGGTGGCGGGCGAAGGAACCCATGTCCATCACCGCCGTGGCGCCCGAGGGCATCGTCGCGGAGAGCTTCTCCACCTCGGCCTTCTGGCACAAGGCCGAGCGCTTGCTCGTCGTCTACTATCTCTACGTGCGTCCCGGCAGGGGAGTGGCGGTCGAGTACGCCGGCTTCGAGTTCAAGGGCTACGACCTCCACACGTGGCGCGAGGTCGACCGATGTCGCCTGGAGGCGGATTGGACGGTAGTGCGCGAATTCGTCCGCACCGCCCTCGAGGGCGATGTCGATACCGAGATGCCGAACCTCTCCACGCTCATCAATCCCCAACTGCTCTACCTCGATACCTCGCCGAAGTGGCCGAACAGACCGAGGTTCCGCCTGAAGGCATCCCTCGTCACCCAGATGGCACGCGAGCGGCTGGATGACGGCATGAGGATGATTCCCGACCAGGGCGGGCTGTCCTCGATGGGGGCGCTCAGGGCACATCTTCACGGCATCTCAAACACCTATGCTGGCCAAACACTCGAAGAACTCGCCGGGCCGCTCAACTTACCGCTCAAGGCGAAATCCGGCAAGGAGAACAAGTCCCTCGCCGAGCAGGTCGTGGTCAGGCTCTTCACGGGGCATGCCGGCAAGATCTCGCAGGTGCCGCTCTTCGCCAAGGCCGGACTCGTCTTCAAGACGATGACGCTGACGCCCACGGGCGGCAGGACCGAGGACATGAAGCTGAACCCCTCAATCGACTTCGACGAGCTGTGCGACCCCTCGGTCGAGTTCGAGGACTCCGCTTTCGCGGCTCCCTTCATCGACTCCACCATGGTCGTCGCCGTGCTCGAGGAACAGTACCGCGACTGTCCGCTGCGCCAGTGCCGCCTCATGGGCTTCAAGACCCTTTGGCTCGGAATCTACCTCGATGCCGCCAGGGCGCTCTGGGACGGCATGCGCGACCTCATCTTCAGCGATTCACTTATAGATGCTCCCATCCTGAAGAGGGACGGCACACCTCGCGTGACGCCCAAGACGGGGATACCCATGACGGCACCCAACTGGCCGAAGAGCCGTGACGGCGTCCTGTTCGTCCGCGGCACTGGTACCGATGCGAACGACAAGCCTGTAGAGGTCAACGGTGTGAGGATGTACCGCCAGAACGTATGGGTCAAGGGTAAGGAATTGGCCGAACGACTCGACGTGACGCCTTGTATCTGAGTTCTATCGCTCCAGATAGAAACTTTCATTTAACTCATTTGATTCGCCATGGGGGTCGCTGATTTTTACCGTGATCGGAGACATATCGTTAATCCTGTAGATTGACGACCCAAAGGCCTGCCCGCCCGGCGCAAGCTCCGTTTTTTCGGATAAAAAGATCCTATTGCCCGCGGCACCTGGATGGAGTACCTGCTTGTTTTGGTAAACCTTGAGGTGAGGGACGGCGTAAATGTCTTCAACGCTGTTGTTGATGGCATGCCATCGAATGACGGCGACTTTGCCGAAACCAGGACCAGGAACAGCATCAAGTACCTCGATACCGGTGATTGAGTAGTTCATCTTGCCGGCGGTCGAATCTGAACCGCTGTCGGTCCCATTCATAGCATGATTGCGTCCTAAAGCTCCGACCACGGCCACCGCGAACAGGCTAGCAAGTCCGAGCGCCCGAGCGGCAGTACACATCTTTGGCATAAAGCATTCCTTTCAGAAGTGTTTACCAGCTCATTCAACTTATCGAACGTCGATTGCGCTCCAACTGTTTTGCCGCTGCGGCAATCGCCCTCTAGCCGCTCCCCTTGATCTTGTCCGCGAGATCGGTTATCATCGATCTCACAAGAACGGACACAGCAGCGATTGGAGAAACGTGTCTGAAATCAAGATCGCCGAGCTCTTCGCGGGCGTCGGCGGGTTCCGCCTTGGCCTAGAGGGCTATGCAGACCCCAACCATCCCGAGTTCTATATGAAGCCGGCAGGCCCCTTCACCACCGTCTGGGCGAACCAGTGGGAGCCGCCAGGAACCGAGTCTAGGCAGTTCGCCGCCCGATGCTACGCCGAGCGCTTCGGCGAGAGCTCCGTGGTGAATGAGGACATCAACAGGGTACTGGACAAGGCTGAGGCGGGGGAGACCCAGATCCCCGACGTCGACATGGTCGTCGGCGGCTTTCCATGCCAAGACTACTCCGTTGCGCGTCCCCTCAACCAGGCACACGGCATCGAGGGCAAGAAGGGCGTCCTTTGGTGGGACATCTACCGCTTCCTCGAGATGAAGAAACCCCGATTCGGCCTGTTCGAGAACGTCGACCGCTTGCTCAAGTCCCCCGCGTCCCAGCGCGGGCGCGACTTCGCCATCATCCTGAGCTGCCTCGCCGACCTCGGCTACACAGTCGAGTGGCGCGTGGTCAACTCCGCCGAATACGGCTTCCCGCAGCGCCGCAAGCGCGTCTACATCTTCTGCGAGAAGGACGCGGGCGATACCGACCTGGCCGACCGCATGCGCCGCGGCGTCATGGCCAAGGCGTTCCCCGCCGTCTACCCTGACGAGATGGCAGAACTCGATGTCCTGCCCGACCCCTACGAGAACTCGACCCGCTTCGGCGTCGGCCAGAAGGTCTCGCAGTTCAAGAACGCCGGCGTGATGCAGGGCTGCCATGTCCTCACCTGCGACTTCGCCGAGGACTACCGCGGCGAGCGCCGCGTGCTGCGAGACGTGCTGATAGACGAATCGGACGTCCCCGAGCAGTTCTACATCGCCGACGAGAAGCTGCCCGACTGGCGATACCTCAAGGGCGCCAAACGCGAGGAACGCACCAACAAGAAGACGGGCTTCACCTACACTTACTCCGAGGGCGCCATGAGCTTCCCCGATTCCATCGAGAAGCCGAGCCGCACGATCCTCACCGGCGAGGGCGGCACCGGCGCGAGCCGCTTCAAGCACGTCATAGAGTGCCCCGACGGACGCTTCCGCCGCCTGGTGCCCGACGAGCTCGACCAGTTGCAGGGATTCCCCAAGGGCTGGACCGACACGGGCATGACCGACGGTCACCGGGCCTTCTGCATGGGCAACGCCCTCGTCACGGGCGTCCCGCACCGCATCGGCGAGGCGATGGTCGAGGTCTACGACCTATAGCTAAAGATAGGGGAGGGCTTGGACCCTCCCCCTTACTTTCCACAGACGGGACAGCTGCCGCCGCCCGCCTTCCTCCTGTATACGATGGCCTGCCACTCATGACCCTCGGGGCATCGCCACCAGACCCTTTTGGAGGAGCCCGCCACGACGTCGGTGGGCCTCAGCTCCCCGTTGCGTTCGCAATCCCACTCCGCCGCGATTTTCGGATGCGTGGTCGCGAGGTCGTTGATTCCCTTCACTGCGACGCGGTTGGAGCAGCAGGGACAGGAACAAGAGCGCAGGATCGTGGCCGGAAATGCATCCCAAGAGTATCCGCAGGTACGGCAGCGGACGGTCAGTCTCGTGTTGGCGCCCATATATTTACCGACGATTTCGATATCCGGGCAGGCATCGGCCGCACGGCCGACGAACGCCTCATGCGTCAACGTCCTCGATTTCCCCGAGGATTTGCCAGCCGCCACCCGGGCGCATTTGGGGCATCGCGAGTTCCGGCGCAGCATCGAGTCGGGGTTGCCGACCCAGACGTTACCGCATACCAGGCAGCGACACCGAAGGGGAGCACTGATGCCGGCGTATTCGCCGAGCACGTCGAACTCGCCGTCGGCGTAGTGCGAGTTGTGATAGCGCAGCCGCGCAAGGAACTCATCATGGCTCAGTTTTCCCATCTTTCCCTCCCCGAGATCTAGACGACCGGTTCGGACAGCGATAGACTCTTAACCGACGAAACTATCGAGAAAAGGGTAATCTAAATGAAGCAAAACGAGAATACCGACGAATCCGCCATCGTCATCTGGGTGACAGCCGCCGAGGGCGCGTCTTTCGAGACCTACCGAAACGACCCGAGCGTCGGCGCCGAGATCCACCTGCCTCTGGAACCCGCCGCGCTGGCGGACGCGCTCGCAAGCGAGGCCGGGCGCGAGGGAGTCGAGACGGAGTCCCTCCGACTCCGCGCATGGGAGTACATCGGCCGATTCGTGCCGTTCGAGTGGCTCCCCCTCGGCGAGGCCTACACCATCGAGGAAGCCAATCTGCTCGCCGCGGCGGTCATGAACAATCCCGAAATCGACTGCGACGTCCTCTTCCAGTACTGCGACCTCCGCGAGGTCTATGACCCGATCGAGGTCTTAAACGTCATTCTCCAGTACGGGTCGATCCCGTACCGCAAGTGGTCGTCCCCGCTCGACCTCGGGGAGATCGGGATGGATGACCTCAGCCTGCACGAGAAGTGCGCCCTGCAGCTCGGCTGGGAGCTCGCGGGCAAGGATGCTAAGCGCGACCGTGCCGACATGTCCGTCGAAGAGCTGATTGAGCTCGGCGAGAGCAAAGCCGAGGACCGCGAGCTGGAAATCTGGCTCCACGGCTACATGGACCCCTATGAGGGCGAGATCGACACCGGGAAGTATTCCAAAGAGCAAATCATCAAGATGCTCTTCTCCTGATTCAGACATAATCTTATCTACAAAAAGAAAGGGGTCCTCTCGATAAGCGGGGACCCCTTTACCATGTGTCTGTTGTTGGGTCCAGAGGCAGAACTATAATTGCCTGACCTCGGATGTTAGTCGCATTAGGAGCAACGATACTCGTTTTTCTAAACGCAACTTTTCGTGTGCTCGTAAAAAATCGAAACGATAAAAACTAGTACAACCCTTCTGAATGGGTGGGCGGCTGTTTTGCTTGTAAGCAAACATGAAATCGGCCGCAGCAGCACCGCCTGGGAGGGCGGGCGAGGGGCTTGGCCGCAACTTAATTCCCGGATGCGGCCACCACGCTAAATAATTGAGAATCGTCGACCGCCCAGTATCTGCCATCCAAAAGTTTAAACACGATATAGCTGCCGTCTTTG
The DNA here is from genome assembly GCF_052118485.1 of Collinsella sp. LCP21S3_C7. Classification (NCBI taxonomy): domain Bacteria; kingdom Bacillati; phylum Actinomycetota; class Coriobacteriia; order Coriobacteriales; family Coriobacteriaceae; genus Collinsella; species Collinsella sp. LCP21S3_C7. The sequence continues at coordinate 44,682 of NZ_JBQKHC010000007.1, forward strand.
CTTATTTCGGCGGCGTTTACGCATTTCTGAAGATCGGCGTGGCGCGCGTAGCGGCCGACGAGCTCATCTCCATTTACAAGCACGACTTTAAGGTCGAGGCCCATCTTCTCGTACATGACAATGCGATCTAAAACGGACACCTCGCTTGAGTCGAAGTCGGGCCTTTGCCCACCGCGGCGAACCCCTCGCTCATCCAACGCTTTGTCGATTCCGCCCTTGGCGTAGTCGCTCAGCTGGTAATAGATTCTGCGCGCGAGATCATCTGCCACGACGCGCTCTGGGTCCCCGCCTGACCGTTCCGCTCGAAACTCGCCTAATGCCGACAGCATCAGGTACACCTCATGCAATCGCAGCGGCAGAAAGATCGGGTGGGCCGTCGACTTCAGGCCGCCGCGGCTTGTCGGCTCGGCCTTGATGTAGGAGTCGCCAAAACGCACGCCGTCTGCCAGGGCGCTCAGGCGCTTTTGCACCGCCGTGCGCGAGCAGCCCAGGTACGCGGCGATCGCTTGCTGGGTCATTCCCTTATGCGCCGCTTTGAGCAGCATGAGATTTGCCTCGTCCGTGCCTATGAACGACTTGTCCAGGTTGTAGTGGCGCTTTTTTGGGGCGCCGCCGATCTCGTTGCCCTTTTCGAACAGCTCGTGCACGCTCAGGAACAATTCATGGCGGCCGTTGCTTTGGGGGCCTTCCTCTGAGTTGGCATAATCTGCCAGCGCCTTGCAAAACAAGCGATAGTTTTCGTCAGTGACGAAAGTGGGCCACTGCATGTTGTGAAAGCGTGTGCCTTCACGTGTGTCGGCGAATTTCGAATACGCAGACTCAGGATCGCAACCGACCCTTTCCGCAATTTCCGCAACTCTCATGCCAATCCCTTCCGCAACCCAATCACACGCACGAAAAACCTATCAAGCCAGAAGATTGATGTGGCAAAAAAGAAGAAGAGGCATTACACCCCTCCTTCTGGACAGCCTGCACCCCGGTTCCCTGCCTGCCAGTTCGCCCCCCGAAACCCTCGGGGCGCTGTGGGGTCGAACCCCTCCGCATGGAAAATTCTATCGCGGCCATGCCCGCTATGCGTGTCACGCACACCACGCCAAACGTCAGGTTTACCAGCCGGGACTGAGCCCTCTTTCGAGAGCAGGGTTATATTAGCATCTACAAACTCGAAAAACCCTGCCGCATTTGAGGAGTACCAAGAAAACGGTCTACACCTTGAATATCAACCTCATCCGAACACCTCCCGCATTCACACGAACATGTACGGATGAATGCGGGAATCCGATACCCTGAGGGCCGGATCGGCCGGCCCACTAGGCACGAGCGGGACACGGTCCAGAGGATGCCGGAGCGCAGGGTCCCGTGCAGGGAGATCGCGGGGGAGCCGGGCAGGTCGCCCTAGACGGTGAGCGCCGAGGTGCCGTCGCGCCCACCCATGAAAAGAGGGTTTCTTTGCGGGCGCCGCATCCGCACGCCCCCGCAAAGAAACCCTCGCACTCGCATCTCTACCTGCGAACCCGCACGCGCCCTCGCGCACGCGCCGCGGCAGCTGCTAGTCGCGGTAGAACGAGCCCATGTAGCGGATGTACTCGTCCTCGGTGTGGTTGGCCTTCCAGTCGTGGACGGAGTCCTTGTTGCGCTGGCCGGCGATGACGGAGAGCTCCTTACCCAGCTTCTCAAAGGCCTCGTCGACGCACTCCTCGGGGGTGAGGGCGATCTTCATGACGGCCTCGCCCTGCGGGCCGCCGGGGAGGTTGGACAGCAGGCTGGGGGTTAGGGTGGTGCCGAGGGTGATGACCTCGACGTCGACACCGGTGCCCTCGCACTCGCAGGCCACGGCCTCGGTCATCTTGAGGATGAAGGCCTTGCCCGCGCCGTACTGGCCGTTCCAGGGGCTGGAGCTGATGCCGGTCATCGACGAGACGTTGATCACGGCGCCGCGGTCCTGGGCGGCAAAGATCCGCATGTAGTGGTGGAAGCACTTGAGGAAGGTCACGACGTTGACGTTGATCATGGCCTCGTGCTTCTCCCAGGGAGTGTCCTGGATCTTGCCGAAGCTGTGCAGGCAGGCCACGTAGCTCATGAAGCCCATGTCCAGGCCCTCGGTCGCGGCGAAGACGGTCTCGGCAGCGTCGGGCTGGCTAAAGTCGGCGCGCACGACCTTGGTCTCCACGCCGTAGGTCTCACGGATCTCGCCGGCGAGCACGTTCAGCTTCTCCTCGCGACGGCCGACCATGACGACATTCATGCCGCCGGCGGCGATCTTCTCGCAGAACGCCTTGCCGACGCCCTCGGTCGCGCCCAGGATCAGGCCCCACTCACCGTACTTTTCCCTCAGGTTCATACTGCATCCTCTCTCTCGATGCCCATGCGGGCACCTCTCCTTTAGCGTGCGGCCGCTCAGCCGCATACGGTGCGCCATTATGCGCTGAACAAGAGGGGAGTGCGTTCACGACTTTGCGAACGAGCCCGAAACAACGATGAACGGTGTCGGTCTATCACCACAATGAAACCCTTGCAGTATCAAGAGGGGAGGTGCTGGCGGGTGGAACCAAAAGGCGAACGCCGCCCTGGCGTGAGCGGCGTTCGATGTGGTTTTACCCACCTTGGTAGCTATTCACCAGGAGGGCATTGCGACCTCCGGTCGCCTTTGCTGTATCCCCTTGTGTGCCCATGTACAAAGGGATGCATCGCTATTCTGCGCCGGTGCTCGACGAGCGCGTGCGCTGGGCGCTCATCAGCGGCTACCTCTACGGCGTGCGCGACGCGCTGCTCACCCTCAACAATAACTGTAGCTGCAACTACCAACATAGCCCTCGCGGCTACTTCCTGTGAGAGTTTTTTGTTAAAGCAACGGCGCGAGAGTCCTCGTTGCACCCAGCAGCGTCCTCCACATGTCTGGACTCTCTATGCTCGCGCTGGATAGACATCGCCAGAACGGGTATAGTATCGAGAGTTTTGTCGTTTACCAGCGGGGGAGTCCTGTGGGCATCAAAAAGAAGATCAAAAAGGAGCTTATCGGCACCTCCGATTACCCGTCGAATAAGATTTTCACGATCTCCAATTTCATTACCTTCACGCGCCTGGTCCTCACGCTGGTCTTCCTGTACCTGTTTGTGACGGACAACAACCGTGTCGTCGCCATTGTCATCTATGCCATCGCGGCCTCCACCGACTGGATGGACGGTCAGATTGCCCGTATGACTAAAACGGTCTCGTGGCTCGGCAAGGTTATGGATCCCATCTGCGACCGTGCGCTGCTATTTACAGGCGTTTTAGGTCTCGTGGTTCGCGGCGAGCTTCCCATCTGGGTCTGCGTGCTCATCATCGGTCGCGATATCTACCTGGGCATCGGCACGCTCATCGTGCGCCACTACCACCGCCGCCCCATCGACGTAGTGTTTCCCGGCAAGATTGCCACGGCGCTGCTCATGACCGGCTTCTCGCTCATGCTGCTGGGCTTTCCCACCGTGGATGGCTGGCATCTGCTGCCCGCCACGTTCACGGCCTTCCCGGGCCTCAACGGCAGCTCGGTACCGCTCGGCATCTTCTTTGTGTATGGCGGCGTCATCTTCTCCATGCTCACCGCTGTCATCTATTCCATTAAGGGTGGAGCGGCCATTAAACAGGCTGTTGCGCATCCAGAGGACGAAGACGTCGACTTTCTTAACCCCGAAATCGAAGACTAAGCCATTGGGGTATTATTACGTACAGTTCATTCTTTGCGGCATGTCCGCGTTAAGTTAGGGGTTGTCATGGACAACATGGTTAACAATATGCCTCAAAACGATAAGACTGCCGACGCAACCTGCGTCTTCCGTGTGCCTTCGAGCGACGTTACCGTTCCCGATCTTATGGCGAACGTTCGCATCACTGCCCCCGTTCTGTCTATTGTCAAGGGGCCGCAGACCGGTGCTGCCTTTGAACTCGAGGACGATGTGACCACCATTGGCCGCGATCCGGCAAACGGCATTTTCCTCAATGACATGACCGTATCGCGTAGCCACGCACGCATTATTCGCGAGGGACTGGCCGCTCGCATCGAGGACTTAGGCTCGCTCAACGGCACGTGGGTTGACGGCGCTATCGTCAATGCCGCCCCGCTGCACGACGGATCTTCCGTCCAGATCGGTACGTTCACGCTCATCTACCACGAGAGCACGCCGGAGCGCATCGAAACCGGTGAGTAGGGCATGGCCGAACGCAACTATCTGAGTATCGGCCAAGTCGTCAATTTACTTCGAGGCGCATACCCCGATCTTTCGAACTCAAAAATTAGATTTCTAGAAGATGAGGGGCTCATCACCCCTCATCGTACGCCTAAGGGGTATCGCCAATACTCCAAGGAGGACGTTGACCGTCTAGAGGTCATTCTGCACCTGCAGAAGACTCGCTACATGCCGCTCAACGTGATCAAGCAACGCCTGGAAAACGCTACAGATCTCTCCACGCTTGCCTACGAGGTGGGCCTGCTGTCCGATGTTCCGCTCAAGACGGAACCAAAGGAAACCAAGCAGAAACTGCACCCCATCGAGACCATTCCGGATATGTTGGGCGTCGAGATCTCGTTTATTCGCTCCTTGGCCGAAAACGACCTTATTCGCATTATCAAGAGTCCGCAGAACCGTGAGCTCGTCGACGGGCGCGATTTTCCGATTATCCGCTACTGTTCTGAGCTGTCACGCTTTCATATCGAGCCGCGAAACCTTCGTCAGTACGTATCATCCGCCAACCGCGAGTCTTCGATGTTCGAGCAAGTGCTCGTGAGTATGCTTGGCATGGACACCTCCGATGACGAACGCGATGCCAAGCTCGAACGCGCGTTTAAGAAGTTGCATGACCTCACCGAGGGCGTGCATACTGCGCTGCTCAAGAACCGCGTATTTGAGTCACTCAACGCCGTAGTCGAGGACGCCGATATCGATGCCCTCGATGAGGAGATCGCACGCTCCGAATCAACCAAGGCCAAAAGCGAAGAGGCATCTGCCTCCGCGGTCCCCGTGCGCGAGGAATCCCTCGTGCACCCGCTTAAGGTTGTCGCCCCCTCGCACACCGGCACCGCCAGCGCGGACAAATAAACGCTTCTACAAACCAGCCTCCCATGAAAGGTCACACCATGTACGACTTCGAATCTCACATCGTCGACATCCCCGACTATCCCGAGCCCGGAGTCGTCTTTAAGGACATCACGCCGCTCTTTAGCAATCCCGAAGCACTTAAAGCCATGGTCGACGCGCTAGCGGAGCATTTCTCCGGCATGGGCATCACTAAGGTTGTAGGACCCGAGGCTCGCGGTTTTATGGTAGGCGTGCCTGTTGCCGTGGCACTCGGCGCCGGCTTTGTTCCTGCACGTAAACCGGGAAAACTGCCACGTAAGACCGTTAGCCAGGAATACGAGCTCGAATATGGAACCGATTCGATTGAGATTCACGTCGATGCCATCAGCTCTAAAGATACCGTGTTGATTCTGGACGACTTGGTCGCGACAGGCGGAACCGTTGAGGCAACAGGTAAACTAGTGCGAGATATGGGCGCAAAGCTCGTAGGTTATGGTTGTATCCTTGAGCTTGCGTTTCTTAAACCGCGCAAGAAGCTCACGCCTTCTAACGAGGGCGTTGAGCTCTTTAGCCTGGTAACGGTGGACTAGCCGCTACCCTTAGATACTGGAAAGGAAGCTCCATGCGCACAGCAAACACGCACAAAAACATGGCACGCTGCGCAGCTACGGCAACCCTCGCTTGTGTTTTGGGCTTGGGCCTCGCGGCTCCTGCCTATGCCGATACCGCGTCCGATCTTGCCGCCGCTCGTACCAAACTCGAGCAGATCGGTACGCAAACCCAGCAAATTCATGAAGAACTCTCCGCTCAGACGCAGGAGCTTGATCAGACTGCAGGCGAGATCACGCAAAAGCAGCAAGAGATTGCCGAGGGTCAGGCAAAGCTTTCGTCCTACGTTGCCGGTGAGTACAAGACCGGCGGTCTGAGTCTCCTTCAGGTTCTGACGGGCGTCGACGATCTGGGCGATATGCTCAACCGTTTGTTCTACTACGGCAAGGTCTCCGACAAGCAGGCCCAGACCATTCAGGAGGTCAAGGACCTTAAGCAGCAGCTCACTGATAAGCAGGCCGAGCAGGAGAAGAACGTCGCCGCGACGCAGAAGAAGGTCGACGAGCTCAATGCCCAGCAGGCTGAGGCCCAGAGTGTCGTGAACTCCCTGGATTCACAGCTGCAGGCCGAGCTTGCCGCCGAGGCCGAGGCCAACGCCGCGCTGCAGGCTGGCATAAATGCCAGCACTGCCGAAAAGGCTACGGTGAGCAACGACACCGCCGGTACGACCGAGAACACCAACAATGGTGGCGGTACGACCAACAACGGCGGCGGCAACACGCCTGCGCCCGCGCCCGCTCCTGCTCCCACGCCGCAGCCCTCGACGCCCGCCCCGGCACCGGCCCCTTCCGCGCCGAGCCAGTCCGTTGACGGCGGCAGCGTTGTCTCTCGCGCCTATAGCAAGCTTGGTTGCGCTTATTCCTGGGGCGGTATTGGCCCGAACAGCTTTGACTGCTCCGGCTTTGTAAGCTACTGCCTCACCGGTCGCTACTGCCGCCTGGGCACTACCGGCACCTTCATGGGTTGGCCCCGTGTTTCTGATCCTCAGCCGGGCGACGTCGTTGTTAACTCTTACCACACCGGCATCTACATTGGTAACGGCCAGATGATCCATGCTTCCGACTACAGCACGGGCGTTATCATCAGCTCCGTTGCCGCTGGCATGAACAACAATTATATTTTCGTTCGCTATTAAGTGTTTTAACTCAGCTAACGAAAGTGGACCTCGTATCCTTTGGGAGCGAGGTCCATTGTTTTATCTCGACCGCTCATTTTGTGTGTAAACTACAATCTAGTTTTGAATACTAGATATGCGCAGCATCTGTCCAAAAGATAGCTATAATTGTTGAGGAACAACTAGAAAGGACCCTCAATGAGCTGGGCACTCATCTCAGATTCGAGCTGCAATCTTCGCGATTGGCGACCAACCGCACCTCATACCACCTTTGCATTTGCACCCCTTAAGATCCGAGTGGGGGAGCGTGAATTTGTCGACGATCTCTCGCTCGATGTTCACGAGCTTAATGTTGCCATTCAATCGGCATCCAGCGCATCATCGAGCTCCTGCCCAAGCGTAGGGGAGTGGGCTGAGCTCTTTAAGCTCGCCGACAAGACGATCTGCATGCCCATCTCCGAGGGCGTCTCGGGTAGCTACAATGCCGCGACCACTGCGCGTGACATGGTGCTTGCCGAAGAGCCCAATCGTAAGATTCACCTGGTTAATTCGCGCGCAGCAGGCGGCAAGATGGACCTGATCTTCTTACTGTTTGATCGTTATCTTGCAAGTAAACCGGATGCCTCCTTTGAGGAAGCCTGCGCCTACTTCGATAGCTTGGAGCAGAACAGCAAGATCCTCTTTAGTTTATGCAATTACGAAAACCTTGCGAAGGCCGGACGTATCCCCAAGGCGGCCGGTGTTATTGCCAACAAGCTCAACATCCGCATTTTGGGCACGGCGAGCGAAGCGGGCGAAATTGAACTCGTTGGGCATACGCGTGGCGAAAAGAAGATGCTCACCAAGATTGTCGACACCATGGAGGCCGAGGGTTTCACGGGCGGCGAGGTCATCATCGATCACGTTGAGAACGAAGCTGGAGCCCAGGCGCTTGCCGACCGCATTGTGGAGCACTGGCCGGGCTCCAAGACTATCATCATGCCCTGCAACGGCCTAGATTCCTATTACGCCGAGATGCATGGTCTCATCATCGGCTACGGCATGGGCATGGCTTCGGGCCGATAAAGCTCAACCAAGCAAAAACGCGGGCGGGACAAAGTGACTGATGGCTCTTTATCCCGCCCGCGTTATACGTCGCCTAGCTATTAAACCCATTGAACTTGAGGTAGCTCATCAGGTACGCCTTCGATACAAAAGACGATACCGCACTGCGTACGAGCAGCGATTCGCGCGTAACCTGATGTGCGGTATCGGGCACGGGAGTCTGCTCAAGAGAAAAAGCCGCACGAATCGATGCCTCAAGTTGATCGACTACATAATCGAAAGCCGTCGGAGCGTCGTAGCTCAAGCGCTGAATATTAAAGAGCGCCTGAACCGCAGCGATGGGCAGCACCTGCTTAAAGATACAAATGGCGATGAGACGCGCAATCTGCTCACGGCCATACTGCTTTTTAACCGGAGCAGGAACGAGGCCGACTTTCACGTAGTTATTAATCATCGAAGGCGTGATAACGGGCTGCTCTACGCAAATTGAAAGCGGCTCCATCCACAGTGCAACATATTCAATAACCTGATCGCGATAGAGCGTTACGTTGGGCAGCTGGTCATAGCGTGGCAGGCTCAGCGCATTGAGTTTACCCACCATATCGGACTGAATAAATGCATCCGGCAGCACCGTCGGCTGAATATCCTCCGGCTTAATGCTGACCGATGTATCGGACATCGGGATAACATGTTTGACGTGGTTCATAAGAGACCTCCGTTCGTTTTCTATATTGTATTCTAGATTATCTAGTTTTGCATACCACATAGCCGCTAAGTAAAAGTGGTTGGACAGCACATTGACGCACCGTCCAACCACTTTGTATAAAGATAGCAACCTTACATAAGATATATTATCGTACTTATCCTCGTAAGAAGGCGTATGCGCTGGTAGCCGCTATGGCTCCGTCCGAAACGGCAGTCACAACCTGGCGTAAACGCTTGGAACGGATATCGCCGGCAGCAAACAAGCCCGGCGTGCGCGTGGCCATCGAGTCGTCGGTAACGATACCGCCGTCAGGCGCCAGATCCACCAGATGCTGTACAAGCTCAGTATGGGGCTGTGTTCCGGCAAAGACAAAGATGCCAAACGAGCCAGGATCGAAGGACTCGGAATAGGTATCACCAGTGGCGTTGTCCTTAAACGTGATAGTTGTAGGCATGGCCTCGCCCGATAGCTCCACAATACTAGTTTGGTACCTAACAGAAATATTATCTTTAGAGAGCACCTTTTGAACCACGCCATCGGGAGCACGGAACTGATCGCGGCGCAAGACGATGGTCACGCTGCTGGCAATTTCTGATAAGAACAGGGCTTCCTCGCAGGCAGCATTACCGCCGCCAATGACAAAGACCTGTTTGCCACGAAAGAACATGCCGTCGCACGTGGCGCAATACGAAACGCCGCGACCGCGATACGTATCCTCGCCAACAAAACCAGCAGATCGCGGCGTGGCACCCATGCAAGCAATAACGCTTGAGGCCACCGTGTCGCCCGTATCGTGATGCACCGTAAACAGCGCCGCATCCGCATCGTAATCGATACCAGTCACCATGCTCCATACGACCTGCGCACCCAGGCCCTCTGCATGCTGCTGAAAACGCTCGCCGAGTTCGGCACCGCTCAAGAGCGGAATGCCCGGATAGTTTTCGACCTCATTGGTTGTGGCGATCTGTCCTCCCGACATGCCTTGCTCAATCACGGTCGTCGTTAGGTTGGAGCGCGACGCATAAATGGCTGCAGCATAGCCCGCTGGGCCGCCGCCGATAATCGCAACATCGATCGGCTGATTGGTAGTCATGGAGTGTCCTCTCATCGAAACATTGGCGTTCTTTGCGCTCATACCCAAATTTAGGAGAACATGACAGTCATGCACTACAATGATTCTTTGCGAAACAACGATGAAGGGGAGTTATCGATGGATCAAACGCAGATGGGCAATGACGCTCCCCTGCCCACGCAAAGCGCCCCTCAATCGGAACAATTGAAGCTGTCACCCGGACAAAAGCCCTTAGTGACCATTGTCCACGCATCGGTTGGTTCGGGACACAAAGCGGCAGCAAACGCTATCGCACAAGCATTCGAGCTTATACGCGGCACCAAGGGCATACCGCAGGATGTCGAGATTGAGGTCTTGGATATCCTCGATTTTGGACGCATAAAATTCGACGGCAACAAAACGGCCGCATCGTTTACCGGCGCCACACGCCCAATTTATGACTTGACCTGGCGATATACCCTTACCGGACACCTGCTTTGGGGCGGCGGCACGGCATGGTCGCGCATTATGTTTCCCGCATTTAACGAATACGTTCGCACTCGTAGGCCTATTGCCGTGGTCGCCACACATATCACGGCAGCCAACGTTGCGGTTGGTGCGCGCGTCATTACGGGCATCGACTATCCCGTCATTTGCGTGCCGACCGATTACGAGGTCGAGGGCTGGTGGCCCCATAAGGACACTGACTTATTCTGCGTGGCAAACGAGTTTATGGCCGAGACGCTCCGCCCACGCAAGGTTCCCGAGGCAAAGATACGCATTACGGGCATCCCTATTCGCACTGGATTTGACACGGATTACAATCGTGAGGAAGAACTCGAGAAGTTCAATCTCCCTATCGACAAGACCATTGTGCTGGTAATGGCCGGCGCCAGTTTGCCTCAACCGTACGTTCGCTTTCGCGCGGCGATGGACCACACCCTCCCCTTCCTCCGTAGCTTCGAGGACATGCACTTTGTCTTTTTGCCGGGCAAGGACACGGAATACGCCACGCGCCTGAAAACGCTCTTCGAAGCCATGAAACTCGAAAACGTCACGGTCCTTGACTATGTCGATGACATGGCAGCGCTTATGCACGGCTGCGATCTGGCAATTCTCAAATCGGGCGGACTCACTGTTACCGAATGCCTGTGTGCACACCTGCCGATGATTCTGCTGGGCAAGTCCTATGGCCAGGAAAAGGCCAACACCACCATGCTCACCGACTTGGGCGCCAGCATGCATGTCACCACCGCACGCGAGCTCATCGTGACGCTGCGCCATCTCCACGATCATCCCGAGTCGCTCAAGGCACTGCTCATCAATGGCGAAGTGCTACGCCGTCCACACGCGGCCGAGGACATCGCCATCGCAACTATGGAACTTGCAGGCAAGCCCCAAAAGCGCAAACGAGCCTTCTGCCGCTTCTACTGGGGCGATAAGCCTGCGCACATCCGCTAGCGTCTTAACGTCCGCTGCTCGGCGGGAGCCGCCCATATATCATTCCATGCTCAAACATTCTCGCTGCGCTGCGAAACTGCGCGTGGAACGATATATGGGCGGCTCCCGCCGAGCAGCTACGTTTACGTGCTAGCAGCTATGCCAGATTCCCCACCATTAGAATCTGCAAAGGCGAAACCGGAAAATTCAAATGTAGTAAGCCAATGCGACAAAGGGACTGTTCCTTTGTCGCATTGGCTTACTAGAATGTAAATATTTTTCAAGCGAGTAGCCGCCCGCCCGCCTCTCACACATATCGTTCCACGCGCAGTTTCGCAGCGAGCGAAGCGAAGCGAGAATGTTTGAGCATGGAATGATATGTGTGAGAGGCGGGCGGGAGGGATACGAGCGCCCCCGCGAGAATGTTTGAGCATGGGATGATATATAGGCGGGTCGGGCCGGTCAGCGGACAGTACGTAAACGACTAAGCGACGCCGCTAGAACCGAAACCGCCGGCTCCTCGGTCGGTTTCGTCTAGTTCGTCTACCTCCACGAGATTGACCGTGGGAACTTCTTGGATCACGAGTTGAGCGATTCGGTCACCCTTGTTGATCTGGATTTCATTGGATGGATCCAGGTTGATAAGGATGACTTTAAGCTCACCTCGATAGTGGGCGTCTATAAGACCGGGCGTGTTGACTATAGACAGACCCTGCTTAATAGCCAGGCCACTGCGAGGCTGAACGAAGCCAGCGTATCCATCGGGCAGCGCGATCGCAAGGCCGGTAGAGACCAAGCGTCGCTCGAAGGGCTTAAGGGTACAGTCCTCATTGGCACGGAGGTCCAAACCGGCATCTGAGGGATGGGCGTATTTGGGAAGCTCGATCGTAGGGTCGAGACGCTTAATGTTGACTGTAATGTTGGACATAAAATCACCTTAGCTTGTCGAGCTCTTGCAAAAACTCATCGATGTCTTTGAAATCGCGATAGACCGAGGCAAAGCGAATGTAGGCCACCTTGTCGATCTTGGCCAGGCGCTTAAGCACCATGTCGCCCAGGTCGTGGGACGTAACAGCCGTCAGCGTACGGGAACGCAGCTCCACCTCGATGTCATCGATGAGCTCATTGAGCTTTTTCGTGTCGATGTCGCGCTTAATCGTAGCGCGCATTAAGCCGACCAGCAGCTTATTGCGATCGAACCGCTGCCTTGACCCGTCAGATTTGATGACCTCGATGGGGTCTTCGCATCGCTCGAATGTTGTGAAGCGATAGTTGCACGAACAACATTCACGACGGCGTTTAATGGTGTTATTAGATTCCTGCATACGGGAATCGACAACACGGGTATGTGCATTGCCGCATCTGGGACAGCGCATGGTACCTCCTCCAAAACGATAACAAGGGTACCATGTGCCGGAGTTTAAATCTTACGAACGCGCAGGAACTTTAAGAACGTCACCCGCATCGAGTGACCCATGCTCCAGATGATTGACACTGCGAATTATGTCAGAAGTCTCCTGCGTAGAAAGACCGTCAACGGAATGCTCCTGAGCAAGCGACCACAAGGAATCGCCAGACTGAACACGGACGTTCTCATAGGTAACGTTAGATGCCGACTCGGCATATGCGGCGTGACGAGCGCTGAAGATCGAGGTAGCAAGTACAAAGAAGAGCGTGAGCGCAACGGCCAGGGCGACAATCGTCGAGGCCTTCAGAGCAACGGGGGCCGAAGTCGTGGCGACGCACTGGCTTCGGACGGACTTGCCAGGCAGTGTTTGAAAACCAGATCGGCCGCCTTTGACAACCGTGAAAGCCGGCGCCGCAGGCGTCTCGAGCTTAAGGGCGAGGTTTCCCTGGACCATATCCGTTGCATTCATCATGTTCTCCTCTCGCGTTTTTTGACGAGAACTGTTTTATCAAGCCGCGAGGACAAAAAAGTCTAGCGCGGGAACGAGTGTTCGGTTATTATTATCTTCGAACAGTTGTTCCTGTCAAGCAAACATAGAACATTTGTTTGGGTTAGGTAGAGAGGAATCCCTGATGGCTCGCAAAATTACCAAGCGACAGCAGCAGATTTACGACTTCATCAAGGAGTATCAGCAGGAAAAGGGCTATCCGCCCAGCGTGCGTGAGATGGCTTCGGCTGTGGGTCTTTCCTCCCCTAGCACCGTACATGCACATCTCTCCGCACTGGAAGCACGCGGCCTGCTCAAACGTGACGCCACCAAGCCTCGTGCCCTAGAGCTCTTTGACGAGGACGGAGCCTCCGTCTCCATCTCAAAGTCCGATGAACCCACGGCACCCCGCGGAACCGTATCGCTACCCCTCGTGGGCCGTGTCGCCGCGGGGATCCCCATCCTTGCCGAGCAGAATATCGAGGACACCTTTACCATCCCGACCGAGATCGCAACGGACCAGGGGTCTTTTATCCTCGAGGTCCACGGCAATTCGATGATTAACGTCGGTATCCTTAACGGCGACTATATCATCGTTCGCGAACAGAAGAGCGCCATGAATGGCGAGATCGTTGTGGCCATGATCGATGGCTCCGCAACGGTCAAAACGTTCTACAAGGAGCAGGGACGAGTTCGCTTGCAGCCCGAAAACGACACCATGGAGCCCATCTATGCGACAAATCCGACGATCCTGGGCAAGGTTGTTGGATTGATGCGCCGGTTCTCGTAATGCAAAACCGCATCACGGTCTTTGATACCATTCGCGGATTTACCATGCTGTCGATGGCAGGATTTCATGCTTGCTACGATCTTGCCTATCTTTATGGTTGGGATATGCCCTGGTTTACTCAGACCATCTTCCAAGACATCTGGCGTGCCAGCATCAGTTGGGTATTTTTGTTTATTGCCGGCTGGATGTGCACCCTCTCGCGCAACAACATCAAGCGTGCCGTCAAATATGCCGCTGCCGCTTTTGTCGTATGGGTCGCGACGACGCTCGTCTCAGTCGATGACTCGGTGAACTTCGGCATCATGTTCTGCATGGCGGCCTGCACCGCCATTGTCGCGCTCGCGCGTCCGGTGATCGTTAAAGTGCCGTCGGTATGGGGTATAGCAATTTGCCTCACACTTTTTACCCTTACCTGGAGCATTCCTAAAACGGTTTATCCTATCCCCTATTTAGCTTGGCTGGGTTTCCCAAGTCCAGACTTTGTCTCTGGTGATTACTATCCAGTCATACCATTCTTATTTATGTACCTTGCAGGCTTCTTTGCCGCCCACACGACTCAGGAAGCAAACTATGAGGCGCCGGGATGGGCCTATGCGAATCCCATCCCGGCGCTCGCAAGTCTCGGGCGCCATGCGCTGCCGTTCTACCTGCTTCATCAACCGGTTATCTTGGGTGTACTGGAGCTGATTTACTCTGTTCGATAACGCTCGAGACGCGGTGCGATACGGGCTGGAAGCTTTGCCACAATACGAACGCCGTCCTCGAGGTATTCCTCGTGCAGAAGGGTTCCCTGTTCGTGCACGAGCGTGATTAACGCGCCCTCTCGATACGGGATATCGGCCGAGAGCAACACGTCCGTAGCGGCCGCCTCACGAGCGATGCGGTCGACTAAGTCATCAAGGCCCTCACCCGTCTGAGCCGAGAACAATACCGCCTCGGGATAGCGCCGGCGAAAGCTCAAGCGGTCGACGCTATCGAGCAGATCGATTTTATTGAACACGGTAAGCGTCAGGCGCTCACCGGCACCAATCTCGTCAAGGACACGATCAACCGCCTCAAGCTGACGCTCGTAATCCTCATCGGAAGCATCCACAACTTTAAGAACCAAATCGGCGCCGAGCACCTCGGAAAGCGTAGATTTAAACGCGTCGACCAGGCCATGGGGCAGCTTTTGAATAAAGCCAACGGTATCAGTGATCGTCATGCCACGGCCACCGGGTAAACGATACGAACGCGTCGTAGGATCGAGCGTGGCAAACAGCTTATCCTGCGAAAGTACCGTGGATCCCGTCAATCGATTAAGCAACGTCGACTTACCGGCATTGGTGTAGCCAGCCAACGCTACGCGAAACGCCGGCGATTCAATACGGCTTTTCGATTGCACATCACGACGTTGTTCAACCTGTTTCAATTCGCGTCGAAGAGCTGCGATCTTATCGCGAATCAGGCGACGGTCGACCTCGAGCTGGCTTTCGCCCTGGCCAAAACGCGATCCAATGCCGCCACGCGTCTGTTCCTTAGCAAGGTGGCTCCACATACCTCGCAGACGGGGCAGCAGATACTGCAACTGAGCCAGCTGCACCTGTAAGCGACCCTCACGCGTCTGAGCATGCAGGCCAAAGATATCCAAAATCAACGCCGTACGGTCAATAATCTTGACCGGTTCGCCCACGGCTTTCTCAAGATAGGACTGCTGTGAAGGAGTCAAGTCGTCGTCGAAGATTACAACATCCGCATCCATACGATGCACCAAACCGCATAGCTCCTCGACCTTACCGGAGCCGATAAACGATTTGGGATAAGGTTTAACCAGACGCTGAGACAAGCGTGCCACGCATTGGGCTCCAGCAGTGTGAGCCAAGCGCTCGAGCTCGTCGAGCGAACGGTCGAGCGGCCAGGCGTTATCGCGCAACTCAACACCAACCAAGACGGCACGCTCAGGTTCAGGCGCCGTGGGAACCAAGGGAAAACGCGCCATTAGGCAGCCTCGATACGACGGTAGATATCATCGACGACCTCATCGATCGTAAACTCATCCATATCGAACCACACGATGCGATCGTCACGCTTAAACCAGGAAAGTTGGCGCTTGGCATAGCGACGTGAGCGCATTTTGATAAGCTCGCGGGCCTCATCCATGGTAATAGCGCCTCGCAAGGCATCAATAATCTCTTTGTAACCGATTGCCTGCATCGACGTGAGTGCATCACCCAGGCCCTGGTCCATAAGGCCACGGACCTCATCAACCAGCCCCTGCTCAAACATAAGGTCGACACGCAGGTTAATGCGCTCATACAGCACTTCACGGCTACGCGTCAGACCAAACCACAAGGCATGATAACGCTCACGTGGAACGCTGAATTTGGACTTCTGCTGGGCATACGACACACCGTCATCGTGCATCTCGAGCGCACGGATCACGCGGCGCACGTTATGGGGATGAATCACGGCAGCCGATTCCGGATCACGCTCGGCAAGCAGGGCATGCATAGCTTTCTCGCCAATACGCTCGGCAAGCTCCTGATAACCCGCGCGGCGTTCGTCCTCGAGCTCTCCCGAAGGAAAATCCATTTCATCGAGTGCAGCCTTAAGATACAAGCCCGTGCCGCCGCAAAAGACCGGAAGCCGTTGCTCACAAAGCAAACGCTCGATATGCGCCCGGGCATCAGACTGATAGAGCGCAGCAGAATACGCGACGCCCGGGTCCACGATATCGACAAGGCGCAGAGGCACCGAGCACTCCTCGGGCATCATCTTGGCCGTACCGATATCCATACCGCGATAGATTTGCATCGCGTCACACGATAACACTTCAGACGACAGACGAGCAGCCAGTCGGTCGGCAACATCACTCTTGCCGACCGCCGTCGGACCGACGATCGCTACGGCAGAAAGGTTTGTGCCGGGGGAAACCATTAGCGAGGCTCACCCACAACGGAGCCAGACAGATACCACGTCTTGGCGACATCCACATCGACGTCGACGATTTTGCCGATAAGCTGATCGATGCTATAGCCAGCGGGAATCGGCGCATGCACTGTCTGGTTCTTAGGACTTTTACCAAGAAGGACAGCGTCGTTTTTCTTGCTCGTGCCCTCAATAAGCGCAGGCACCACGGTGTGAAGCTCGCCCTGGTTATACTCGTATGCCGTCGTCTCGATAACCTTGACCAGACGGTTAAAGCGCTCAAGGATAACCTCATGCGGGGTGGGATCATAGATCTCAGCTGCCGGGGTACCGGCGCGCTTGGAGTAAATAAACGTGTAGGCCTGGGCATAGCGCACCGTCTCGGCAAGCGAGAGCGTCTGCTCAAAGTCTTGCTCGGTCTCGCCCGGGAAGCCCACGATGATGTCGGTCGAAAGCGCAATTTCGGGCATACGGTTACGAATGCGATCGACCAGGCCCAGATAATCCTCGCGCGTGTACCGACGATTCATCTCTTTAAGGATACGCGTGGAACCCGACTGAACGGCTAGGTGAAGCTGCGGCATAACGGCAGGCGTCTCGGCCATAGCATCGATGGTCTCGGGAAGCAAATCCTTGGGGTGCGAAGAAGTAAAGAAGATACGTTCGACGCCCGTATCACCCACGGCGCGCAACAGGTCGGCAAAGCGCGGCTTGCCAAAGAGATCGCGACCGTAGGAGTTAACGTTTTGTCCCAGCAGCGTAATCTCGCGCACACCCTGACGCACCAGACCCGTCACCTCGTCGACAATCTCCTCGAAGGGGCGGCTCTTCTCGCGACCACGGACGTACGGCACGATGCAGTACGTACAGAAGTTGTTGCAGCCCGTCATGATGGGCACCCATGCATGATACTGCGTCTCGCGATGCCACGGCATACTCATGGCGTCCGTATCTTCATGCTCATTCGTGCGGATATGGCGCTTGCCATCCATAAACGCCTCGGCGATAAGCTCCGCCACGTGCGCAATCGAATGCGTACCAAAAATAACGTTGACGTTATCGACGTTGGTGAGCAGGCCCTCGCCATCGCGCTGAGCGATGCAGCCACCCACGGCGACCACACGCTTGCCCGAAGGAGAAGGAGGAAGACTCTTGCAGGAATTGCACTGACCGTACAGGCGCGTATCGGCAGCCTCGCGCACACAGCACGTCATGAATACGACAATATCGGCATGCTCCGGATCGAGCGCCATAAGACAGCCATAGGAATCGAGCAAACCGCTCACGCGCTCGGAGTCGTGCTGATTCATCTGGCAGCCGAATGTGCGGATAAAATAGGTTTTACCGGCAAGAATATCGCGTACGAAACGCTGGTCCATGAGCTTACATCCTAACGATGATATCGACGGGGCACAAAGGTGCTACAAATGTGCGAAAACTCGCTTACGCAACAGGCTTAACGTCGTCCATGACGACATTGTCCATAGCAGCCCGATTAATCTGGTGAACGTAGATAGAGAGACGGATTGCCGTGCGAGACTCCCCGTTAATGAGGATGTCAGAGAACACCGGCGCACAAGAGACATCAAAGCCAGTCGGAATCAGAAAACCTCGCGCAATGGCAACGGCCTTTATGG
This sequence comes from Collinsella sp. LCP21S3_C7, assembly GCF_052118485.1. Taxonomy (NCBI): domain Bacteria; kingdom Bacillati; phylum Actinomycetota; class Coriobacteriia; order Coriobacteriales; family Coriobacteriaceae; genus Collinsella; species Collinsella sp. LCP21S3_C7. The sequence continues at coordinate 62,929 of NZ_JBQKHC010000007.1, forward strand.
CCTGGTTGACGGCGCCGGCACCGACGCACTGAATGTTGACGGGAACGCCATCTTTGACCATACCGGCAATGGCGCCGGCAACGGACGCGGGCGATGATTTGCTTGATACCTTCAGGCAATCCATGAAGAAACTCCTGCGTTTAAAAGTACGTTTTAACTGCAATAACTGTATCGTACCGAGCGGACTCGGTAAAGATGCTACTCCTCTTTGGCAAGATCGAACGTCACGGTGATGCGATCACGTGAAACGCGAATCTTAGGGTCGCCGCACAGATTGAGGTAATACCGGGCGGCGAGATCATTGAAGTCGCGCTCGACAGCACGCGAAAACTGCGCCATGTCATCCTTGGCAATGCGGAGGCCTCGACGGTCCTTGGCAAGATCGACTGGAGCCGGCAATTGCGAGGTGGAATCGCGCTCGCGCAGCAGACGCGCGCACACACCGCGAACGGGCTTAATCTGTCCCGAAAGAATACGGTGGGCAGTACGCTCGGACATCTCGAGACCCAGCCCGGAGCAAATCCGGATAAAGTCCTCGGCATCCGAAGCGAGACCTAAACGATCGATAACCGGAAGCTCACACTCGTCATCGATAAAGAGCAGGCGAGACGTATCGAGACGACTGGAAGCCTGGGCATACAGGGTCGCCGCGATCTCGGACGGAGAGCCCAGATACACGTCGCAGTCGCGCAGCTCCTCAAGGGCAAACTCGCAGGCTGCGCGAATGATGTTGTGAGGACCGCGAGCGCATACATAGCGGCCGTCTTCGTCTTTAACCGCCTGAGGCCAGCTCGACTGGTCGGCGCGCTCAGCCAAGCGATCGGTATCAACACACACCTTAAACGCTGAGCCCAAATCGACGCCCGATGTAACAACGCGTGCCTCATCGGTGTTCTGCTTGATAGAGAACAGCGCCATACCACGACCGTGAACACCCCAACGGTCCATCTTCATGCTCTCGAGCTTGGAGGTGACACGGGCATCGAAGATACGCTCCTGCATATCCTGCGGCACACCCGAACCGTTATCCAGGAAGAGGAGGGTACGAACACCCTCCTCCTTGGTCGTGGCTAGATAGACCTTATCGGCTCCGGCATCGCGAGCATTACGCAGCATCTCGATGACAATGTCCTCTACATGCTGAATGTCATGCTTGGCTTGACGGCGCTCGGCCTCCGAAACGCGGAGGCGGACATACCCCTCGCCAAGGTTTTCCTCGACGCGAAGGTTGCCCTCCCCCGACATCGACGCGATAAATGAGATGAGCTCGTTCGCGTCGTTCATGTTATTTAGCGATATCGACGGCACGGCTCTCGCGAATCACGACAACGCGCACCTGACCGGGATACTCCATCTCTTCCTCGATCTGATGGGCGATATCGTGCGCAAGCACCGTGGACTGGGCATCGGAAATCTTGTCCGGCTGAACCATGACATGAACCTCGCGACCGGCCTGCATAGCATAGGTACGCTCGACGCCGTCATGAGAGTTGGCAATCTCCTCGAGCTTCTCAAGGCGCTTGATGTAGCTCTCGGCCGACTCGCGACGGGCGCCGGGACGAGAAGCGGAAACAGCATCGGCAGCCTGGACCAGAACGTCGAGCACCGTGTTGGGGTCGACATCGGCATGATGGGCCTCGATTGCGTGGACGATAACGGGCTTCTCGCCATAACGGCGGGCAAGCTCGGCACCAATCACAGCATGCGGACCCTCAACGTCGTGGTCGATGGCCTTGCCCAGGTCATGCAGAAGACCCGCGCGCTTGGCGGTCACAACATCCAGACCAAGCTCGGAGGCCATGATGCCGCACAGGTCGGAGACCTCAAGCGAGTGCTGTAGCACGTTCTGACCAAACGAGGTGCGGTAGCGCAGAGCGCCCAGGGTTTTGACGATCTCGGGATGCAGGTCGTGGATTCCGGTATCGAAGGCGGCCTGCTCGCCGGCTTCGAGCACACGCTGCTGAACCAAGTCAGCGGCCTTGTGGTACATCTCCTCGATGCGGGCGGGGTGAATACGACCGTCGGCAATGAGGTTCTCGAGCGCCACGCGGGCGGTCTCACGACGGACCGGATCAAAGCTCGAAAGCACGACAGTCTCGGGGGTGTCGTCGATCACAAGGTTGACGCCGGAAACCTGCTCGAAAGTACGGATGTTACGACCCTCGCGACCGATGATGCGGCCCTTAAGATCATCGGAGGGAATATGAACGGACGTGACGGTGACCTCGGCGGTATGGTCGGCGGCACAGCGCTGGATCGCCAGGGAGAGAATCTCCTGAGCGGTCTTGTGGCACTCGGCGCGGACCTGTTGCTCGGACTCACGGATGATGGTGGCCGCCTCATGGGTAACCTCGCCGCGGACCTTATCGAGCAGCTCCTTGTGAGCATCCTCGCGCGTAAGGTCGGCAATACGCTCGAGCTCGGAGGTCTGCTTGGCGCAAAGCTCCTCAAGTTCGCGAGAGCGCTTCTCGACCTGGCCGGCCTGGCTGGACAGCTGATGCTCGCGCTTATCGAGCGCATCGTTGCGTCGGTCGAGCGATTCCTCGCGCTGCATCACGCGATTTTCGAGCGCGCGAATCTCGCTCTTACGCTGCTTGTCCTCGGCCTCGGCGGCCTGTTTGTTCTTGATGATCTCTTCCTTAGCCTCGAGCAGAGCCTCTTTTTTGAGGGTCTCGGCCTGACGCTTAGCATCACCGATCAGGGACTCTGCCTGCGCGTGTGCCGACTGAATCTTTTCTTCGGCCTCGTGAAGACTACCCTGCTTGGCGGTGCGCATGTAGGCAATGGCGACGATGGCACCCAAAACAATGCCAACGAGCGCTGCAATGATAGGCGGCATGCTCACTCCTTTTTATGGATTCGTTACACAACAAAGCGAACCGTCCATACGAACGGCTCGCGACATTTGAGTAATATGGGCGCAGCTTATGCGGGTCGGATACAGATAAACATATAAACAAACTCATCGCAGATGAGCACATATCACAATGCAAATGACAGTAATTATCCTACGTTGAACCGCAACAACTGTCAAATTAACGCACCCAGCACGGCGCCTATCGAGCGGTGAACGGCAGGAGCGTAACGTGCGCATGCTTAAACGTCGCATTTCTCGTTTAAGGCATCGAGGCGCGCCTTAACGGCATCCGCGGCAATGTGATAGGAAAAGCCCTTGCCCATCAAAAATCTGACGAGCTTTTCGAATGCACGTGCCTCGGGAACGCGACGCTTAGCGAGCAAAGCCGATGCGCGAGCCAAGTCGTCATCCTCGGCAAAATAAGCCTCGGGATACCCTGGAATCTCATCAAGTGCAACATGGCGACGCTTGAGTTCAGTCTCGATTTTGCGCTGTCCCCAACCACGACGCTTACGCTCCTCGATAAAGTACGAGCAAAAGCGGTTCTCATCTAAAAAACGATACTCGATGGCACAATTGACGGCAAAGTCGATCGCGGGCTGACGAAAGCCATAGCGCGCCAACTTATCGCGCACCTCGCCCGTAGCATGATCGCGACGCGAAAGCATCTCGGTCACCATGGTGAGCGCACATTTGCATTCGATAAGCTGCACCGCCTCGCGAAAGTCATCCCAGTCGCAGGGAAGATCGAGACGGTTCTGAACGTACACACGTGCCACACGCACGGGAATCCAAATGGACCGTTCAAAACCGCCCTCCAGATCGCAATCGATATGTGCACAGGGCTTTTTAGACGCATAACCGCTCGAGAACGAGGAGGCCGTCTTCTTATCCGGAAAAACGACCCTAGCCTCGGTCACCGTATACGACATGTCGGCATCCGTTACTCGTCGTCATCGTCGAGCATCGCGGAGCCATCGATGGCATACAGCTCGTCAAACTCCTCGGGGGCGGGCTGATCGGTCAACTCAACCTCGGAGGGGGCATCATCGTCATACTCAAGACCGCAGGCAAGGCGAACCTTGTGCTCGATCTCGTCGGCGCAATCGGGATGCTCGCGCAGGAACGTCTTAGCGGCCTCGCGACCGTTGCCGAGTTTGTCCTCACCATAGGCAAACCAAGACCCCATCTTTTTGCATATGCCGCACTCGACAGCCATATCCAGAATCGAGCCCTCTTTAGAAATGCCGGTGCCATACATGATGTCAAATTCGGCCGAGCGGAACGGAGCAGCCACCTTGTTCTTAACGACCTTGGCACGTACGCGATTGCCGATAACCTCGTCCTTGAGCTTGATGGTATCGATTTTGCGAATATCGATACGCACGGAAGAGAAGAACTTGAGTGCGCGGCCGCCTGTGGTGGTCTCGGGGTTGCCGAACATGACGCCGATCTTCTCGCGCAATTGGTTAATGAAGATGCAGGTTGTGTTGGACTTGGCAAGCGAGCCGGCGAGCTTGCGGAGCGCCTGACTCATCAAGCGAGCCTGCAGACCCACCGTCGTGTCACCGATCTCGCCCTCGATTTCTGCACGCGGAGTCAAAGCGGCAACAGAGTCGACGACGATGGCGTCGATGGCACCGGAACGCACAAGCATGTCAACGATCTCGAGCGCCTGTTCACCCGTATCGGGCTGGGAAATCAGCACCTCGTCGATATCGACGCCGATGCGCGCGGCGTAGGTGGGATCAAGTGCATGCTCAGCGTCGATAAAAGCCACGACACCGCCCATGGCCTGCGCCTCTGCAAGAATCTCGAGCGAAAGCGTTGTCTTACCGGAGGACTCGGGCCCATAAATCTCAACGATACGGCCGCGCGGCACGCCGCCGATACCCAAGGCGGCATCGAGCGCCAGAGAGCCCGTCGGAATAGCCTCGACCTCGAGCTCGGGACCGCCGTCGCCATACCTCATAATAGAACCCTGGCCGAACTTCTTCTCGATCTCGGCCTTGGTAGTGGCGATCATCTCGTCGCGCTCTTTACCCGTCGTGCGCGTATGAACGGTACGTACGGGACCTGAATTCTTGGCCATGAATAGCCCTCCTCTTAACAACCTGAATCGATGATAAACGAACGGCTGTTCGTGGTCAACCGTTCAGGTTCATCATATGCACCCGTCCATTCCAAAACCCGACCAAACGCCGACCAAACGCCGACCAAACGCTTGACCATGCCAATCGCAAATACGAGTGCTCGTACAAATTAAAGACATGTGCCAGCGCAAGCGCATTCCTTGCCAAAGGTCCCTATCTCCACAATTAAGGGGCCCTAAGGCCCCTTAAAACACGTCTATTCCATGGAATTGAGCACGCGGACAATGCGCTCCAAAGCCTCAGCGACCGCATAGGCGCGGACGCACGACCGATCACCCTCGTAGTGACAGCGCCCAGACTCAACGACCGTCGCTCCCCCATCGGCCGCGCGATACGCCCAGCCGATATAGAACGTGCCGGCGGGGTCTTGCTCGGTACCGCCGCCGGGCCCAGCGTAGCCCGTTGCGCTCACGGCGACATCACTCTGATAGAGGTCCAGCGAGCCCGCGGCCATCTCACGCGCCGTCTGATGCGACACGGCGCTAAACCGATCGAGCGTTTCCCGCTCGACGCCGAGCACGCGATGTTTGATCTCATCGCAGTAGGTCACCGCACCGCCACGAAGCACCGCCGAGGCACCCGGGATATCGGCAATCGTCGAGGCGATCATGCCCGCCGTCAGCGACTCCGCCGTCGACACCGTCAGGCCACGGGCACTCGCGCGCTCGACAATATCGCGCGCCAGCTCCTCGTTGTTTGCGGCGATCTGCAAATAAGACTCCGTCATACCCACCAGGACCTAGACCGAAAAGACGATCTTACGGCAGTTCCAGAAGTACTGGGCACCCGAGATAATGGTCAAAATGACGGCGATGACGTACAGGAAGCGCGACACCGAATAGACACCGAGCAGCAGCGACGCCGGCCCCAGCTGAAGACCGGCCATCGCAAAGACGCACAGATAGCCACAGATGGAGACCATCGTGGTCGCCGTCTTGTACTTGCCGAGCTTATCGGCGGCAACGACCACACCGGCAGCACTCGCGACCATGCGAAGTGCGCTCACCAACAGCTCGCGAAACAGGATAATGAACACGGACCACACGGTCACCGCACCAAAATCCAAGAACAACAGCAAGGCCGAGAACACCAGCAACTTGTCGGCGATGGGGTCCAAGAACTTGCCGAAATCGGTGATCTCGTTGCGTGAGCGCGCCAGATAGCCGTCGACCTTATCGGTGCACGACAGGATCACATACAGAATGAAGGCAGCGGCGGCGAGCGGGCCGTCGAAGGTGCTCCAGTCCGTACCGGCAACGCCCCCGTGAGACAGGGCCGAGACGATCATGAACACCGGAATAAAGACGATGCGCACGCACGTCACGATGTTGGCGGGCGTCCAAACGCTCGTCAGTTCCTTATTGCTCTCGTTTGCCACGACGCTCTCCTACTCCACAACATGGCCGATAAGCTCATAGCAGAAGCTATCGGTAAACTCGACGGTCAAAATATCGCCCACGGACGCCTCGCTGGCGTCCAGATGCACCGCGCCATCGGAATCGGGCGCCTGGAACCAGGCATGACCGATCAGCTCGGCGCCGTCCTCGGTCTCCTCGATACCGTCGACGATTACCTGGGCGCGCTCGCCCACATGGGCTGCCGTGGCGGCAAAACCCAGCGACTCGGCCAGATCCATGGCCTCCTGGGCGCGCTCGAGCTTGACCTCCTCATCGACCTGGCCCTCCATATTGGCGGCCAGGCTGCCCTCCTCCCGCGAGTAGGCAAAGACGCTCGTATAGTCAAAGCCGACGGTGTCCATAAAGTCGATAAGATCACGGAACTCGTCGTCGGTCTCGGTCGGAAAGCCGACCATGGCCGTGGAGCGAATCACGATGCCGGGAATACGATCACGGAGATCGCGGAACAGTTCCTCGAGCTCCTGACGCGAACCGGAGCGACGCATGGCCTTGAGGATGCGCGCGTCGCAGTGCTGCACGGGGATATCGATATAGGGCAATACCTCGGGCGTATCGCGAATCGTCTCGATAAGCTCGTCGGTCATGCCCTCGGGCTGCAGATAGAGCACACGAACCCAGACGTTGTGCGGGCGTACAGCCTCGGCGACGGCGCGCAGCAGCTGAGCCAGATTGCGCGGTGAAGCCTCAGCGGCGTCCTCATCGGCAAAGTCGGTGCCCCAAATGCCCGTGTCCTGGCCGATCAGCACGATCTCGCGCACACCGCCGGCAACCAGGTCGCGCACCTCGGAGATAATGCTTTCGGCATTGCGCGAATGATAGCGACCGCGAATGTAGGGAATCATGCAGAAGCTGCAAAAACGATTGCAGCCATCGGAGATCTTGACGTAGGCGACAGCGCCCTCGACGGTACGCTTGACCTGCGGGATATAGGCAGCAATTTTACGCTCCACACCAAGAACGCCATCGATGACAGAGACGATACCGTCTTCCTCATCGGCCTTCACAAATGCCGCGACCTCGGGCAGCTCGTCGGGCAGATCGTCGCCGTAACGAGACGGCACGCAACCGCACATGACAATGGGGCAGGAGCGAACGCCGTCCTGCACCTCGTTAGCGAGCTCGAGCGTGGTCTCGATGCTCTCAGACGTCGCCGAGGTAAGAAACGAGCACGTATTGACAATGGCGATATCGGCATCCTGAGGATCGAATGCCTCCTCGTAGCCCGCAGCGGTCAGCAGCGAACGCATGCGGTCGGTATCGACCTCGTTCTTGGCGCAGCCAAGCGTGATATAGAGTACGGAACCCAACGGAGTATCCATGTTGGAGAGCGGTCCTTTCGAGTAAATTAGCGGTAGTTGGTAAACTGCAGCGGCTGGCCGTAGTCCTGGTCGCGCAGGAACTGAATCACCGTCTGTAAAGCGTCCTTAGAAGCCGAGGAAACGCGCAGCTTATCGGCCTCGATGGTCACCTTGACCTTAAGCTTTTGATCCTTGATGTCTTTATTGATCTTCTTTGCGGTCGCCTGGTCGATGCCCTCGACGATACGACCGAGCACGCGCACGGTACCACCCGAAGCCGCCTGCGGGGTGTCCCAAGAGACAGCCTTGAGGTCGATACCGCGCTTGATGAGCTTGGAGCTCAAAACATCGATGATCTGCTTGGAGACAAAATCGGCCGGAGCGTTAATCGTAAAGAGCTTGTCGCCCTTCGAAAGCTCGATGGTGGCGCCGGAGTCTTTAAGGTCATAGCGCTGGGAGATCTCGCGGGCGGTCTGCTGGAAGGCGTTATCGACCTCCTGCATGTTAACCTCGGACACAACGTCAAAGCTGGAATCTTTAGCCATGGTTCTTCCTTTCGGTACGGGGAGCCTTAGTAGCTGTCGTACGAATAGTCATCTGAATCGTTCACTGTCTGGCCGTCGGATGCCGTGTCGGTGCCGACGGTAGACTGGGCATCGGTGCCGTCGGCATTATCGGTACCGTCGGCATTATCGCCGTTCGCAGAGTCAGCGGTCTCCTTCTTAGGAACGGTAATGGTCACGCGCGCCACACCCGATGTCTTGGTGTCATAGCGAACCTTTTCACCATTCTTGGTGACCGTGACATCGGAGGGCTTGGACGTGGTGATCTCAATCGAGGACTCGGGCGTGTACTCCTGCTCAAAAGGACCGGTCGCTTGAGCGCCATAGACCGATTTACCGTCGACCTTGACCTCGATCCAGGCGGTCTTGCCCTTGGCAACAGAGACCTTAACCTTGGTGACCTCGTCCTCTTCCGTTTTGACCGTCGCCTTGGCGGCATCGGAACTGGCCGCATCCGTCGCCTCGTCGGCGTCTTCGTCCTCGTCAGTGGATTCGGTCTTCTTGGAAGATTTCTTAGTCGTCGTCTTGGTAGCCACGGGTGTCTCGGACGTCGACTCGGGTGCAGCAGAGCCGCAACCACGCAGGAGTACCACGATGAGCAAAATCAACAGTAGCACCACGGCACCGATGCCGACGTAAATAATGCGCGGATCGATCGTGTTGTATTGAGAGGCGCGCCCAACGCCGCGTCCGCGATTGGAGCTACCACGACCATTACCCTGCGGTATGCGGCCGCGACCGCTATCGGGACGACCACGATAGCTACTCTGGCGCTGCGAACCCCGCCGGCCCGGACGCGGCGCAAGCTCGCCACGGCCCTGATAGCCGCGCTGGCCAGAGCGAGGCGCCGAAGAGCGCTGCCCATAGGGCTGGGATTGCGAACGGAGGCGCGGCGTCACCTGCGTGGTATCGGCGTCGGAATAGCCATCGCGGGAACGCCCGGCGGGTACTCCGCGATAGCTACGACCGGAGTATCCACCGTCGCCGTAACCGGCGCGAGGATCGCGACTCAACCCGCGAGCGGCGGGAAGCGCACGGTCATCTGGCAGGGGCGTACTGCGAAAACGATCTCGCTGAGAACGAATTTCCTCGCTGGAGCCCGTCTCGGTGATATAGCCCGCTTGCGGAGGGCGCTGGCCGTACCGTGTCGTACGACCACCCTGAACCATCAAAAAACGACCGTTATCGACCGAAGAACGCGAGTTAACGTAGCCGGCAGCATCCTGAAAACGACCGCCCTGCTGCGAGGTATCGCGTTCATATGCCATGAGGTCGTCAAAATAAGCGTTGACGACCTCGCGCGGGTTAAGCCCCAAAAAGCGAGCGTAGCTCGAAATCATGCCCTGCGCATAGCCACGCGGGGGCATCGATGCAAAGTTACCAGTCTCGAAAAACTCGATGATCTGCGGCCTGATTTTGATGGTGTTGGCGACCTGCTGGATGGAAAGGCCCATCCGGCGACGCTGCTCGAGCAGCATGTCACCAAAGCGTGCAGCCATCAGAATCCTCCAAACTCACGATCTTCACGTACCATCTCGGCGTCGACAGACTCCAGCGCGGCAAGCCCTTCGTCATCCAGCAGGACCTCGCGCGGCTTGGAACCGTCGGGCGGGCCGACGACGCCCTTTTCTTCCAGCATGTCCATAATACGCCCGGCGCGCGCATAGCCAACCTTGAGGCGGCGTTGCAGGCCAGATGTGGAGCCCAGCTGCGATTCCACCACAATATGGGCGGCCTCCCAGATAAGCGGGTCGTCATCCTGCGGCTCGGCAACGCCCGTGCGAACAATGCCGCCACCAGCCGTGGACATGGAAGCAGGCGCCACGGCAGACAGAATCTCCTCGTGGTAGTCGGGCTCGCTTTGCGACTTAACGAACTCGACGATCTCGTTGATCTCGTCATCGGAGACAAAACAGCCCTGGATACGGCGGGGCTTGCCCCAGTCGACCTTGGAGAACAGCATGTCGCCCAAACCGGTGAGCTTTTCGGCGCCCATCTGGTCGATAATGACGCGGGAATCGATGCCCGTGGCCACGTTAAAGGCGATACGATTGGTGATGTTGGCCTTAATGAGGCCCGTCACCACGTTGGAGCTGGGGCGCTGCGTAGCCACGATAAGGTGAATACCGGCGGCACGCCCCAGCTGGGCGATACGAACGATCGAGGCCTCGACATCCTTGCCGGCAACCATCATCAGGTCCGATAGCTCGTCGATGATAATGACCAGATAGGGCATCTTTTGCGGCGGGTTATCGTAGTGTTCGAACTCGCCGGCGGCCTGCTTTTCGTTATACGTCGAGATCTTGCGAACGTTGAGGCGCTCGAACACCTTCAGGCGACGCTCCATCTCGGAGACAGCCCATTGCAAGGCACTCGCAGCCTGCTTGGGTTCGGTCACCACGGGCACATAGAGATGGGGCAGGCCGTTATAGCCGGCAAGCTCAACGCGCTTGGGGTCGACCATGATCAAGCGAACGTCCTCGGGAAGCGCGCGCATGAGCAGGGTCGTGATGATGGAGTTGATCATGACCGACTTACCGGAACCGGTGGTACCGGCAATAAGCAGGTGGGGCATCTTGGCGAGGTCGGCGACAACCGGCGTACCCTCTGCGTCGCGGCCGATGGCCAGCTCGAGCGGACCGCCCTTCACATAGGGAAGCACGTCGCCCAGGTTAACGTTCTGGCGCTTGCGATTGGGAATCTCGATACCCACAAGCGAGGTACCGGGAATCGGCGCAAAGATACGCACCGACTGGGCGGCAAGCGAAAGCGCGATATCGTCCTCGAGGCTCGAAATCTTGCTCACGCGCTCGCCCTCGCCGGGCTGCAGCTTAAAGGTCGTCACCGTGGGACCGGCAATCCAGCCGACGACGCGAGCGCTACGGCCAAACTCCAGCAACGTGGACTGCAGCGACTCGGCAGTCTGCTCCAACTCCTTGTCAGAAGACGCGGCGGACGCCGACTGCGGGTTGGCGTGCAGGATTTCGAGCGGCGGGAGTTTGAGGCCATCCTCTTGCTCGCCCTCGACATCGGCAGCAGTGCCGTCAGCTCCCCCATCGCCGGCTGCAACAGGAGCAGCGGAAGCCGTTGGGGTGGAGGCGTCGGCAACCTTGGGGTGCTTCAGGAAATCGGGGATCTGCGGGGCAGCAGACACGGGGTTCACGGCAAACGGCGGCTCGGACTCGTCGACCTTGTCCGGGTCGTCTTCCATCGAAAGCTGTCCGGTGACCTGTCCTCGCCTGTCTTGGCGACGCGGCAGCAAAGTTGTCTTGGCGGTATCGAGCGGACACTCGTCATCCTCGTCATCGCCCGCGGTGAGTTCGATTTCGCTATCGGACCAAGACGGGTCGGGCTCACTCGTGTTGAGCTTGGGCGCGGACTTGCCCTTGTTGGCATGGCGACGCGGCAGCAGCGTGGTCTTGGCGCGCTCGGCCTCCACGGCCTCGGACACGTCGACAAACGGATCATCGTCCTCGTCGTCATCGTCCAGAACAGGGTCCGCATCATTGCCCATGACCGTGGTCACGGCCATATCGGAGCCCTTCTGACGAAGAATGCTCAGGTGCGGACGGGCGACGCCGGGAACCGACAGGGCCTCTTCGTCGCCCCACGGGCTCGCATTGACATCGGCACGACGGCGCTCGGCAAAATCGGCAGCGCGATCGCGCGCAGAGCGCAAAACGCCACCCACCGAAAAGCCGATGATGACAAAGCCAACGACGGCCAAACCCAACAGGACCACCATCGCGATAGGTTTACCCAGGGCATTCTGCAGCGCACTCGCAATAAACGCACCGATGTAGCCGCCCGAGGCGGACAGGTTTTGCGGCACAAACATGAGGTCGCACGAATCGCTCGTGCCCGGCACCATCAACGAAAGAATGGAGACGACGGCGATAAAGACAACGGCGCCACCCGCGACCGAGCGAATGTTGAGCGGCGAGTCCTCACCCAAAAAGAGCGTGGCGGCAAACAGCAAAATGACGATCGGCAGCACGTAGGCGCCCAGGCCAAAGCCAAGATGGTAGAAACCGGCAACCACTGCCGTCACGGGTGCCGTTGCCGGAGAAATCACGGCAATGAAAGACGCAATCGCCAAAACGGCAATAACCACGCCGGCGATATCGCGGTTGGCCGAAGGCTCGACCAGGGGCTCAACATCGTCGAACTCGGCCTCGTGGCCCTTATTGGCACGAAGATGGGAACCGGCACCCTTAGCAGATGCCGGTTGGTTGTTGGCTTTATTGCCTTTGGCGTTTTGTGCAGATCCGCGCGCCAAACTAAACCTCCATGACGACCGGGATGATCATCGGACGGGTGCGCGTACGGCTCCAAATGAAGTTGGAGAGCGAATCGCGCACGGCCTTGCGAATGGCATCGGAGCCGCTGCTCGTAAAGCTAAACTTGCCCTTCTCGATTGTCTTCATGATGGATGCGGAGGCATCCTCGGAGAACTGATCGTCGATGGCAAATGAAACACCACGGCCCGAGAACTCGATGGCCTCGATCTTCTTGTGCTTGAGCGAGACGATGGCGACGGCTGTGACCATACCGTCATTGGCAAGCTTCTGACGATCGCGCAGGACGATGGGGTCGGTATCGCCGATGCGCAGGCCGTCGACGTAGACGACGCCGGACTCGACGGGCGTGCCGCGCTTGACAATACCACCGCGCATCTCGAGCGTGTCGCCGTTATCGAGGATAAAGATGTGATCATCCTTAATACCCATCTTACGGGCAAGCTGGGCATGGGCACGCAGGTGCACGGCCTCGCCGTGAACCGGCATAAAGTAGGTGGGCTTGGCCATGGCCATCAGAAGCTTGAGCTCCTCTTGGCTGCCGTGACCCGAGACATGGACGAGGGCGCGATTCTTGTCCCACACGTCGCAGCCAAGCTTGGCCAGGCTGTTGACGACCTGCTGGACGGCCTTCTCGTTGCCGGGAACAGGGGTCGCCGAGAGGATGACGGTATCGCCCTCGTGGATGGAGAGCGTCTTGTGCTCGCCGTTGGCCATACGGGACAGCGCCGACAGCGGCTCGCCCTGAGAGCCGGTGCACATGACGACAATCTTGTCGTCAGGCAGGTTATCGATATCGAAGGCATCGATGATATCGGCATCGTCGATGTTGAGGTAGCCCAGCTCGCGCGCCACGCGGGTGTTGGTGAGCATGGAACGTCCGGTCACGACGACCTTGCGGCCGCACTTGCGGGCGGCGTCGCAAATCTGCTGCAGTCGATGGATATGGCTCGAGAACGACGCGACGAACACGCGGCCCGGGGCATTCTTGATGGCGTGCAGCAAGTTGGGGCCGACTTCGGCCTCGGACTTGGTAAAGCCCGGAACCGTGGCGTTGGTGGAGTCGGAAAGCAACAGGTCGATGCCCTGCTTGGCAAAGCGACTGATGGCGGCATAATCGGGCGTGACGCCATCGATGGGCGTCTGGTCGAGCTTAAAGTCGCCCGTGTGCATAACGGTGCCCTGGTTGGTGCGAATGAATACGCCCAAAGCGCCCGGAATTGAGTGCGTCATAGAGAAGAAGTCGAGCGAAATGCCACCAAGATTGACATGGCTACCGCCCTTGACCTCGCGGAACTTGGGCGCGCGGATGCGGAACTCGGAAAGCTTGCCCTCGATGAAACCAAGCGTCAGCTTGCTCGAGAAGATGGGCACCTTGTTGTTGAGGTCCTGCAGCAGGTACGGAAGCGAACCGGTATGGTCCTCGTGGCCGTGGGTGACGATGATGCCGCGGAGCTTCTCCTCGTTCTCCAGAACATAGGTGTAGTCGGGAAGCACCAAATCGATACCGGGCTGGGAGTCGTCGGGGAACATAAGGCCGGCGTCGACGAGCACCATGTCGTCGCCGCACTCGAAGACCGTCATATTCTTGCCGATGCCGTCAAGGCCTCCGAGCGGAATGATCTTCAAGGGAGATGATTTTTTAGCTGCCATAGGTTCGTGCGGTTTCCTTTCTTCGAAACGGGTCTGGAACAACCGACGGGGCGCTTCTGGCAAACCGACCGCCGGGAACGTACAAACATGCATCACGGAGTCGATGCAGTAACCGCATTATGATACCCATTTGCCCACCAACAGACCACCCATGCATCAAAGCCCCATCCAAACCGGTCTATCCCGCCGGGGGGGGGGGGGGGGGGGGGGGGGGGGGGGGGGGGGGGGGGGGGGGGGGGGGGGGGGGGGGGGGGGGGGGGGGGGGGGGGGGGGGGGGGGGGGGGGGGGGGGGGGGG
>NZ_JBQKHC010000008.1:0-71254 GCF_052118485.1 Collinsella sp. LCP21S3_C7
TCCAGCATCCTCTGGACCGTGTCCCGCTCGTGCCTCGTGAGCCTTCCGTAGGCCCTCGGGACCGCCCTTGCGGAGCCGCTCTTCTTCTTTCCGGACATGCCGTCCTCCGATCTCCCGGGGCCGGCCGATCCGGCCCTCAGGGTATCGGGTTCCCACATTCATCCGCACATGTACGGATGAATGTGGGAGGTGTTCGGATAAAGTTGATAATCAAGGCTGGGACATGGAATAGGTCACAGGCCGATATATTTTGCAGCAGAGCGACTCTAACCATGTATCCTAAGTTCCGGGGGCTTTAGTATTTGGTCGATCGCGAGTTCCGCACGAGCCGGAGGCCACTTAATGTGGCCTCCGTGCGAGCAGGACTGTCCGAGCAGGCGACCAAATACTAAAGCCCTCGGAACGGCGGGACAGCGTATGCCCCGCCCCTCGGGACGACGAGCCACGTAAAGGAGCAGCCATGGCAGGCAAGCCGCAAACACTAGCTACGACCTCGGCATTCGAGATCTTGGGCCCCATCATGGTCGGCCCTAGCTCTTCGCACACCGCCGGCGCCCTGCGTTGCGCCCAAGTTGCCGCCAGCCTGCTGGAAGGTCGCATCACCAAGGTCACCTTTGGCCTGTGGAACTCCTTTGCCCACACCTACCGCGGCCATGGCACCGACCGCGCACTCGTCGCGGGCATCTTGGGCCTCGATACCGACGACGAGAACATCAAGCAGGCCTTTGACCTCGCGCGCGAGCAGGGCCTCAGCTATCACTTTGACATTAAGGGCGACGACGCCTCCATCCACCCCAACACCGTCGACATCGACATGGTCGATGACACGGGCGCCACGGCGCAGGTCCGGGGCGAGAGCCTTGGCGGCGGCAAGATGCGCATCAGCCGCATCAACGGCGTCGGCGTCGATATCTCGGGCATGTATTCCACCCTGTTTGTGGCGCACCAGGACGTCCCCGGCGTTCTCGCCGCGCTCACGAACCAGCTCGCCTACGCACACGTAAACATTGCCTTCTGCCGCACCTACCGCACCGAGGTGGGCGGCCAAGCTTATTCCGTCTTTGAGACCGACGGCACCCCCGATGACATCGTCGTTCCCATGCTACGCATGCTCGACCATGTCGATTACGCCACCTTCATTGAGCTTCCCGGCTCGGCCTCATCGCTCTCTCCCGGCGTTTCCGCCAAGGAAATCTTCGACGATGGCGAACAGCTCCTCGACGCCTGCGCCGAACTGGGCCTCAACATCGGCGCCGTCATGGCCGTACGCGAAGCCCGCCTGACCGGCGAGCAGCACGCCGTCGCCGCCATGCGCCGCGTACTCGAGGTCATGCGCGAGGAGACAACGGCGCCCATCGCCGCACCGCAGCGCTCGCTCGGCGGGCTTATCGGCGGCGAGGCAAAACTCGTCGACGCCACATGCCGCAACGATCTGAGCACAAACCTGATGGGCGCCGTCCAAACCGAAGCCGTAGCCCGCGCCATGGCTGTGCTTGAGCGCTCTGCCACCATGGGTGTCATCGTCGCCGCCCCCACGGCCGGCTCTGCGGGCGTCGTGCCCGGCTGCGTGTTGGCGCTCGCCGACCATCTACAGCTCGATGACGAACAGGTCATGGACGCACTTTACTGCTCTGCCGCGATTGGTCTCAACCTCACCACAAGTGCCTGCGTCGCCGGTGCCGAAGGCGGATGTCAGGCTGAGGTGGGCAGCGCCGCCGCCATGGCCGCTGCCGCGCTAGTCCAGATGCTGGGTGGTACGCCCGAGCAGGCACTCGATGCTAGCTCTATCGCACTGAGCAATCTGCTTGGTCTTGTATGCGATCCCGTGGGCGGCCTTGTCGAAGTGCCATGCCAAAATCGCAACGCGATCGGCGTGGCGGCCGCATTTAGCTCGGCGCAGCTCGCCCTTGCAGGTATCAAAAGCCTTGTGCCCTTCGACCAGATGGCACATGTCATGCTCTCGGTGGGCCACGCGTTGCCGGCCACGCTGCGCGAAACGGCAAAGGGTGGCATCGCGCAGGCTCCGGCCGCGCTTTCGGCTTGCGCTAAATGCGGCGTGTGTGGATAAAGACCCGACCAAAACAAGAGGTGGGACAAATGTCCAACCTCTTGCCAATGCCACCGTTTCAATACCACAAACAACTAGGTAATCGCTATAATGCAAGCCCAGTAAAAACACGATGAGCCGCAAGGCGAAACTCGAAGGATATGCATACGATGTCGCAAAACGACCGCACTCAACTGATTCCCGATCCGCAGCAGCCTTCTAGGCCTACCGGCGGCGTTCAGTCGCCGCGCCCCATTACGCCAACGCATAGCACAAAGCATGGTTCGGGAAACACCTCACAGCGCCAGAACCCCCATGCGTATCAGCAGCGTCAGAGCAATAAAGCGACTAAGCACGCGCCTTCACACACGCAAAACCATCACAAGAGCCCCCGTGGGTCAGAGAACCACGCCAACGGGAAAAAATCCGGGGCCAAAATGACCCTTTTCGTTGCTCTGGGCCTCATTGTTGTCGTTTACATTGTTGGCGTTGTCGCATTTTCGCAGGTAGCCTACCCCAACACCACCATTGCCGGCGTCGACGTCTCGTTCTCCAACGCTTCGTCTGCTGCCACTAAGGTCAACTCGGCATGGAAGCACTATAAGCTCACCGTGACCGGCGATGACTTTAACTGGACCTATCAGCCCGAGTCCGATGAACCCATCGTCGACGGCGAAGCTGCCGCAAAAGAAATCATCAGCCGCAACGAAGCCTTTATATGGCCGGTCCGCCTTGTGGAATCCTTAAGCGGCAAGACCAAAACAACCGCTACCTCCAACGAAGTCGATCTTGAACAAGACGTCGACCTGTCCATGCTCTCTGACACCTTTGACCAAAAGAAGTTTGAGAAGGATCTGGGCGCAGCCATTGACGAGTTTAACGAGGGCCGTTCGGGCACGTTCGAGGCCAATAGCTCCTATGACGAGCAAGCCGGCAAGTTTACCGTCGAGAAGGCGCGCTCCAACGAAAAACTCAACCGCGAGCATGTCATTAAGTATGCCGAGCTCGAGCTTGCCTCGCTGGCCGAGACCGTAGATCTTTCCAAGCTCGGCAACGATGCCTATGAGCCGCTCAATGAAACGCTGACCAATGATCAGATTCAGGCCGCATGCGATGCCGCCAACAACTTCTTGGGCGTCAACGTCACCCTCAAGCTCAACGGCGAGGATGCCGGCAAGGTTGATGGTAGCTCCGTGTTGCAGTGGATCAGCTTTGCCGATCCGGCCAACCCAACACTCGATACGTCGCAGATCGGTAGCTGGGCAGCCGAGCTCGCCAATAGCTTTAATACCGTGGGCACTACCCGCTGGTGGACGCGTGCCGACGGCAAAGAATGTGCCGTCGAGGGCGGTGACTTTGGCTGGTCCGTCGATAGCGACGCACTCGCCAAGCAGGTCGAGGACGCCATTAACAACAAGCAGACCGGCGAAATCGAGATTAAGTACTCCCAGAAGGCCGACACCTATACCGCAAAGGGAGAGCCCGACTGGAAGGCGTATATCGACGTCGACCTGTCCGAGCAGCACGCGCGCTACTATGACGAGAACGGTAATATCGTTTGGGAAGCCAACTTTATCTCGGGCAAACCGGGAGAGGATGCCACCCCCGAGGGAGTTTGGCAGATCAATAGCAATGACGGCGCAAGCAAGCTCATCGGTGCCAAAGACCCAAAGACCGGAAAACCAAAATACGAAAGCCCCGTGTCATATTGGATGCCGTTTGAAGGCAACATGGTTGGTTTCCATGATGCAACATGGCAAAACGATCAGAGCTTTGACGACCCAAATTCGTACAAATGGTGCGGCAGCCACGGTTGCATCAACTTGCGTCTGGCCGACGCCAAGGCACTCCACGATTGCATCAACGTAGGCCTATGCGTGGTCGTGCACTCGTAGGGAAACACGCCTTCGCACAACGGGGAACTGACGCTCCAATCTAACAGTTCCGAAAGAATCCGCCATATGCGCCCGCTTCTCGCGACGGGCGCATATACTTATCGAAGAACTTTCTATAAAGGAGACGCCATGTCGAATGTCCCCACCATCACCCCGGGACCGAATGATACCGAGCGAGCGCCCGAGGGTGCCACCGAAACGCTTCCCCTCATAACAAACATGCGCGCCACACAGCAAAACGGCAGCACAAGCGATGCAACCGAGATTTCTGACGAAGAGGCCTACGCCAAGCTCAAGGCGAAGCGTGCCGAGCGTCGGCGCAAAAAGCTCATCCGACGCGGCATTGCGGCCGGCGTCGTGGCCGCCATTGTGCTCATCGCCGTTGTCGTAACCTTCGTCATTAACGCACGGCCCGCAGGTACCAACGGGCCGGTGACCGACATGGTCACCGAGGGTACATTTACGACCACCGTCGAGGCTAAAGGCCAGCTCAAGCCTATCTCGGCTTCGGTGGTCTCCCCTTCTGTCGACGGCACGGTGGCATCGATCAACGTATCAGCCGGCCAGTCCGTTAACGAGGGCGATGTGCTCATGACCATTAAAAATGACGAGCTCGATCGCAACGTTGCCGAGGCGCAGCGCGCGGTGGCGGCGGCACAGGAAGACCTCGCCAACGCGCAGAAAGCGGTAGCTGCCGCCCAAGCCGCTCCGGCGACTGACACAGATGCGGCAGGCGCAAGTGGCGCCAGCGGCAGCACCGGCACGAGTGCCGACTCGAGCGCCATCTCGAGCGCCCAACGTAACCTGGCCTCGGCCCAGGCGACCCTGGACCAGGCCAACGCCAAAGCCGCCGAGCGCACTGTGACCGCGCCCAGCTCGGGCAGCATCGTCGAGCTCAACGCCAAGGTCGGCGCCACGGTGACGGGCGGCATGATTATGGGCGAAGGCGATACGACCGGCGGCAAGCAGTGCATGCAGATCGCTGACCTCTCCAAGATGAAGGTCACCGTTCAGGTGGGCGAAAAGGATATCGCCAAGATCGCAGTGGGCCAGAGCGCCAACGTTACCTATCCGGCCTTTCCCGATATCGTGAGCCAGGGAACGGTCACGACAATCGCTTCGGTGGCAAACTCCGACTCCACCTACGGTGGCGGCGGCAGCGTGACCTATAACGTCGATATTTTGATCGACGCGCCCGACGCGCGCCTCAAGCCGGGGATGACCGCCGAGGTCTCGGTGGTAACCGAGCAGCTCGACGATGTGGTGATGGTGCCGACCATGGCGCTCATGACCGAGGATGGCGAGCACTATTACGTCAACGTGGCAACCGACGGTGAAGGCAAGGAGATGCGCCGCGTGAAGGTGACCATTGTGACGCAAAACGATAACGACGCCGTGGTCGGCAAGACGCAGGTCAAGCGCGACGACCAGGGCAATGAGATCAACGCAGACGTACCGGTTACCAAGCTGCGCGACGGCGACACCCTCATCGTGGACACCGGCGCAGGCATGACGGCCGACGGCGACGACTCTGGCAGCATGTCTGCCGACGAGGGCTTGTAATGCGTCCCGTCATCAACATCCGCAACGTGCATCGCATTTTTGAGAGCGAAGCCGGCTGCGCCCATATCCTGCATAACGTGAGCCTGGCAGTGAATCCCGGCGAATTCGTGGCCATTACCGGCCCTTCTGGCTCGGGCAAGTCAACGCTCATGAACATCCTGGGCTGCCTGGACAAGCCAACGGCAGGCGATTATTACCTGCAGGGCCTCAACGTGGCGGAGCTCGACGATGACGAGCTCACCGAAGTCCGCGCCCTGAGCATCGGCTTTGTCTTTCAGAGCTTTAACCTGCTGCCGCGCCTATCGGTCATCGAAAACGTCATGCTGCCGCTGTCGTACACCAACGTGCCGCGGGCTCAGCGTGAGATGCGCGCCGTTCATGCGCTGCAAGCCGTCACGCTGCCGGTCGACCACTGGGACCACCGCATCTCCGAGCTCTCAGGCGGACAGATGCAGAGGGTTGCCATCGCGCGCGCCCTCGTCAACGACCCGCCCATCATCCTGGCGGACGAGCCGACGGGAAACCTGGACTCCGCCACCGGAGCGCTCGTGATGGAGACCTTCCACAAACTCCAGGAACGTGGCAAGACCATTGTGCTCATCACGCATGATCCCGGTATCGCCGCCGAGGCCGACCGTGCCGTAACCATTCGCGACGGCCGAATCCACGACGGCGCGTACATCGCGCACGCACCGCAGACCCTGCACGGCGCCATTGATAACCTGCCCATGATTTCCGCACACGCCAATCCGACGAAAGGAGTGAAGGCATGAGCACGCGCGACCTTATCCAAGAAGCCCTTCACTCCCTCGAGGCCAACAAGGGACGCAGCCTACTCACCATCCTGGGCATTGTTATTGGCATCGCCTCCGTCATTGCCATGACCTCGCTTATCGGCGGTATCCAAAACAGCCTGGTCAACAGCCTGGGCCTCAACGCCGCGCGTATGGTGCAGATTTATTCGTCGCAAGAGCTCACCGAGTCGGACGTTGAGAATCTTCGCAAGATGGTGCCGCAGATCGAGCAGATCGGTATCGTGGACAGTGCCTATACCGAGTACAAGGCCGGTGACAAAAGCTATAACGTCATGGCGCAGGGCGTCGATAGCGACATGCTCGACGCAGTGGGCGCCAGCAAGCTCGTCGCGGGGCGCACCTATACCCAGGCTGAGTCCCAATCTGGCGCACGCGTGGCGCTCATCAGCCGCGGCGGCGCGGACCAGCTGTACGGCAACGAACAGGACGCGCTCGGCAAGACCATCAAGGTGTCGAACGGCGAGGTGCAGATTATCGGCGTTATCGACGGCGGCAGCGACTCCATGGGCTCACTCACGCTCTACATGCCGCGCGAGACCATCTCGGGCCTCTTTGGCGACGAGAACCCGTCTTTTCCCAGCGTAACGGCGCTCGCCGCCGAGGGTACGGACATGGATGAGCTGTGCGAGACGATTGAATCCAAGGTGCGCAGCATGAAGGGCATCGCGGATGACGACGAATATGACAGCGTGTCGGCGACCTCAATGAAAAGCGCCATCGACGCCCTCAACTCCTTTATGGGCGCGTTTTCGCTCATCATGGGCGCCGTTGCCAGCATTTCGCTGCTCGTGGGCGGTATCGGCATCATGAACATGATGCTCACCAATGTGACCGAACGCATCCGCGAGATCGGTATTCGTCGAGCCTTGGGTGCCAGCCGTCGCGATATCACCGCACAGTTTTTGGCCGAGTCTTCGGCGCTGTGCATCACCGGCGGTCTGCTAGGTGTCCTGATTGGCTACCTGCTTGCCTGGGGCCTAGCGATGTTCGCCGCGGGTTCCGGCGTGCTTGGCGAACTCGGTGCCAGCGGTACCATTACGCCGAGTTTTTCGATCGCCACGGTGCTGCTGGCCTTTGCAGTCTCCGTCGGCATCGGCGTAATCTTTGGCTTCTACCCCGCCCGCCGGGCCGCAAAACTCGACCCCGTGGAGTGCCTGCGCTACCAGTAACTCAATCCCCCCCTGAGTTGCGGTGAAATAGGGAGTGTTTTAGCCGTTAAAAGGCTATTCAGTCCTTATTTCACCGCAACTCAGAGGGGATAAGGCGCTAGTGCTATTCGAAACGAGATTCCAGACTCGATAGCCCGTTCAACGTCAGATTGTTAGCGACCTCCGAAATGCGCTCGATGGGCACCGAGCCATCGGAGAGTGCCCACGTGCGGTAAATGCCGATAATGCCCGAAAGCAAAAACGCCAGATAATAGTCGAACAGCTCGTCCTTTAAGCCATCGGGCAGCAGGTCGCGCTCGGCAATCTCGTGCTCGAGCGGCACACGCAAGCGCGTCATAAAATCGTCGAGCGGAATGTTTTCAATCAGCTGGCGATTGAGCACCAAATTGTTGCACAGCGCCTCGTTAACGGTTTTGAAGAAGGTCGCCGCCGCTCCGAGTGCTCGCTCGTTGGTGTTACCGCCCATAGAGGAAAGCGTCTTCTCGACTGAGTCGACAATCATCTCGACCACATCCACGGCAATGGCATCGAGCAAGCCGTCCACCGTGCCAAAGTGCACGTAGAAGGTCTTACGGTCGACATTTGCCTCGCGCGCGATGGCGCTCACCGTAATATCGGCGAGGGGCTTTTCCATCAGCAGTCGCTCAAATGCCGAAAGAATCGCATTGCGACTGCGAACGATACGGCGGTCAAGGCGCGGTTTAGTGGTGGCCATAGACGTGTCCCCTTCATGTCAACTGCCCACCTATAGCTCCTGTACAAGTGGGAGATAATCAACGTAAGAGGATTATCCTACATCTAGCATCGCAATGACGAGCATCATTAAGAACGCACGACTCACCAACTGGGCTCTAAGGCCGCTTCTTTTTATTGAGCGCCGCAGGGGAAACGCGGATACCGTCGCCAGTCTGACGAACATAGGTCTTCCGTGCCGGTTTAGAGGCCACAGCAGTCTTTTGAGCATGCTGATTGGGGTCCACGGTAACCTGAGAGGTTGGATGTGCCTTAACGGACGCAGAAGGCTTCTGAGGAGTGCGCCCGAGCTTGCACATCATACGGTCCCAGCGCGCATGGATACTCTCGTTATGAGCGCTCTTAAGGCCCAAAAGAGGGGCGGCCAAAATGGTAGGCGCGATAAAGGTGATCAGACGCCAAAGCAGATAGCCGGCAGTCGCTGCCGTGCCAAAAAAGTGACCCAGGAACAGCGCGAAGCCGCCCTCGGCACCACCAGTGCCGCCAGGCAGCGGGACGGCGGAACTCAACAGCTGTACAAAAGCACTCGCCGCCATGACCGAGAAAAAGTCAACGTCATACTGACCAAAGGCAAGCATCAAAAAATACGGAACCAGGTAGAAAAACGCCAGCTGCAACATGGTGATGACGACCGTGAGCAGCATGGACGAAAAATGGCCGGCAGAGAGTTTGAATTTCTCGGAGAACGAGTAGATCTCGCCATCGACAAAGGTGCGCCAGCCCTCGATCTTAGTAGCTGAAACGCCCATGCGCTCGAGCCAATTGATAATACAATGTGCGACGCGCGTGACGGTCTTGGGCATCAACGCCACGGCAAAGATGCCGAGAAGAATGCAGCAGTGGCCGCCAAAACTAAAGACGCAAAGCAGCGTCATGTCGCCATAGCGCTCGGCGAAAAACGACATGCGGGCGAGCAGCAGAATGGCACCCCATGCCACCAAACCAAACTGGTACACGATAAAGCGGGTGAACTGCGTGGCACCCGCTTCGCCCACATTTTGGCCGGCTTTGGTCAGGCGATAAATCTGGGCGGGCGTGGAGCCCATCATCATGGGCGTCAGGTTGCCAAAGAAGATGCCGCTCGCCTCGACCGAAATGAGGTCGCGGATGCCGACAGGCGAATTGGGATCGAGCCATACGGCAATCGCGTACGCCACGATGCCAAAAAACAAGTATAGGAACATGCAGAAGCACGCGGCAGCGAGCCACGGCGCCTGAACGCTAGCCATGGCGGCCCAGAACTGACCCATCTGACCGGTCACGACCAAATAGACGATATAGCCCACCAGCACAATGCCAATAAAGATGGCACCACGACGTGCGCTCTTGTTGTC
This sequence comes from Collinsella sp. LCP21S3_C7, assembly GCF_052118485.1. NCBI lineage: Bacteria > Bacillati > Actinomycetota > Coriobacteriia > Coriobacteriales > Coriobacteriaceae > Collinsella > Collinsella sp. LCP21S3_C7. The sequence continues at coordinate 9,577 of NZ_JBQKHC010000008.1, forward strand.
ATCGCCGCCCGAAACATCGACTTGAGGCTTTGGGGTATGCTGAGAGGACTCCGTCATGAGGCTCCTTCTGACCGTCAATGTATCTGGCCTATTGTACCCGTATGGGAGATAAGCAAAACGTAAAGCTATGGGGCAAATGGGATGAACAGACAAGCCCGCATGTAATAAAAAACCCGACCTTCGAAAAGAAGGTCGGGTATCCAAAACTTGGTAGCCCGTACCAGATTCGAACTGGTGATCTCCGCCTTGAGAGGGCGGCGTCCTAAACCGCTAGACGAACGGGCCATAAGCCTCAGCAGAAAAGAAGTGGTAGCCCGTACCAGATTCGAACTGGTGATCTCCGCCTTGAGAGGGCGGCGTCCTAAACCGCTAGACGAACGGGCCACATGACATCTGCACTGCCGTGCTGCGAGGACATATATTACGGGACAAAAAACGCGAACGCAAGAAGAAATTCCAAATTGGCCAAATTTTGTCGTGAGGTTATGGAACACACAGGTCAACCTGGTAGCTAATTTGGGACGGGGCTTTTTTAGCTACCCCTGCCAGAATCACGATTGTTCGTCCTATTGACAGCGGGGGTAGCTAAAAAAGCCCCGTCCCAAAAGAGCTACCCCAGGTTGAGGTGGGCCAGAAGGGCCTCGCGGGTGTTGGGGACGTTGTCTTCGATCACGGCGTCGAGGGCAACGTTGAGAAGCTGTCCCAGCTCAGGCCCCGGTTTGACGTCGGCGCGAATCAGGTCCCCTCCGTTGATGCCAAGCATCTTAAGCGTATAGGGCTCCCCCGCTTCCAACAGTTCGTGGGCGAGCGAACGCATCTCCTCGATCGTCTCGACGTAATAGAAGCACGACGGTGCCTTACCCAGCGTATCGGCACGCTTAAGGTCCATAAGCTCGTCAATCAAACGCGGTGTGTCGACGCCCTCACCCGAAAGCGAGCGCATCATATTGAGCAAACAGGAGCGCTCGGGGCGCAACGGCTTATCGTGATACCTGATAAGCAGACACACGTCGCGAACCAAATCGTGCGAAAGCGCCAAGCGATCCATAATAGCGCGCGCTTTCTTGGCACCAAGCTCAGGATGACCGTAAAAGTGGCCGCTGCCCGCATGATCGACCGTAAAGCAATCGGGCTTGGAGACATCGTGCAAAAACGCTGCCCACATTAAGCTCGACGAAGGCGCCACGCCGTCACACAGTGCCAGCTCCCCCGCTACCGTCAAAACGCGAGCGATATGCTCGTAAACATTAAAGGCGTGGTAGACGCTGCGCTGGTCAAACCCACGAGCCGGCGCAAGCTCGGGCACGGCGGCGCAAACAAGCTCGGGATAGCGTAGCATCGCGTCTCCCCCGTGACCGGTCGATAGAATCCCCTCGAGCTCGATGCCCACGCGTTCGCGTGCCACGGCATCGAGCAGCGGCGAGCACTCGGCAAGCGCCTGTTTGGTCTTAGGCTCGATCATAAAATCCAGACGGCAGGCAAAACGCACGGCGCGCAGCATGCGAAGCGCATCCTCGTTAAAGCGACGCTTGGGATCTCCGACGGCACGAATCAGCTTACGCTGCAGGTCGCCCTGGCCATCATAACGGTCGACAAGACCGCGCTGGGGATGCCAAGCCATGGCGTTAACGGTAAAGTCACGACGTGCCAGATCGTCCTCAAGCGACGCCGCACGCTCCACACTCTGGGGATGGCGACCATCGGTGTAAAAACCGTCCAGGCGATACGTCGTGACCTCAATACGCTCATCGTCACAAAGGGCGGTAATGCCGCCAAATTTTATGCCCGACTCAACTACCGCAATGCCGGCTGCCTCAAGCGCCGCCTTGGACTCTTGCCACAGGCCGCTACAGCACATGTCAACATCGTGGCTGGGACGTCCCATCAGGGCGTCACGCACCCAACCGCCTACGAACCAGGCCTCGAGACCGGCGTCCTCAAGCGCACGTAGCACACGCAGGGAGGCATCTGTGGGCTGCGTACCGTTGAGCGAAACATTACACATACCTATGGCCTCCTACGCTTGCAAGCGTTAAACGATGGTTCTCAAGCAGTCTAGCAAGAATCGAGCGTGAGCGCACATGAAATCACATCGTCGATTCGCGCGAACGAGACAGCAGAGCCCATGCGGCCAACAGATAAAAACACCCGCCTCGGAGATCCAAAGCGGGTGTTCGGCAACGATGTGTCTAAACGGTTAGCAGACCTGGCGAACGTCGATGTGCTTCTTATATTCGTCCACCTTGGCAAAATCGCCCAAACCAGGGCACTCGACCACGTTGGCACCGGTTGCCATCGAGAGGCGCAGGGCGTCCTCGACGCACTCGGGGGCATCGTGCCACACGGACAGGAAGGCGGCAAGCGAGGAATCGCCGGCGCAGACCGTCGAGAGCAGCTTGACCTCAAAGGTGCGTTTGGCAAACCAAATGTGCTCACCGTTGGAGAAGTACGCGCCGTCGCCACCAAGGGTCAGCAGCACATTCTTAGCGCCCTTGGCGTGCAGCTCAGCCATAGCGCACTTAACGGACTCGTCGTCGCCACCGCTCACCTTAATGCCAAAGATGTCGAGCAGCTCGTCGTCGTTGGGCTTAATGAGCAACGGCTCCATGGCAATGAGATCGGCCAGCTGATGGCTCGAAATATCGAGCACGAACTCGGCACCCTTTGCCTTAACACGGCGAAGAACCTCGGCCAGGAAACCCTCGGAGGTGTTGGGGGGCAGCGAGCCGCTAATGACCAGGCAGGTCATGTCGTCGAGCGAATCGATGAGCTCAAACATCTCCTGCTCGTTGGCAGCATTGATGGCAGCGCCTGCATTGACCATGTTGTACTCGGTATCGGGACCGGCGTTGAGGAAAACGTTGACGCGCGTGATGCCGTCAGTCCACACGGGCTTGACGGGCACACCCAGGGCCTCGGCGCCCTTGACGATATACTCGCCTGAGAAGCCGGCAAAAAAGCCCAGGATCGTGGTGTCGACACCGTAGTGATCGAGGGTGAACGAGACGTTGAGACCCTTGCCATTGGGCGTATAGACCGCGTTGCGCGTGCGGGTGACGGTGTTGGCGGAAAGTCCGTCGCAGGAAATGTTGTAATCAATGGCGGGATTTGCAGTGAGCGTGTAAATCATGAATGTTCCTTTCACAAAGCAACGTGATAATGAAAGTATATTCCACACCTTGTGAAAAGACCATAGCAACTCGGCGAACGGTGTAGAACGCGTGCAGGTCGCCAGAAAAGCAGCAAGGCGGGGCAAAAAAATCAGGAGTGCTTGCCCTGAAGCTCATTTGCAATTTACAAATAAGCGCCCCAGCCTAAACCGGGGCGCCATATGGTCAAGAATATGTAGCGTTTCGCTTACTTGCGATCGAGCTTGCGGACAGCAACGCGCTTACTATACTCATCGACGTGACCGAAGTCGCCGATGCCCACGGACTCGGCAACGTTGGCGCCGGTGGCCATAGCGAGCTTCATGGCCTCCTCGACGTTGTCGCGATCCCTGTACCACTTGTGCAGGAACGCAGCGAGCGTGCAGTCGCCGGCGCAGACGGAAGAGACCAGCTTGATGTTGAACTCACGCTTAGCGTACCAGATGTCCTCGCCGTTGGAGAAGTAAGCGTCGCCGCGGCTACCACGGGTGAGCAGCACGTTCTGGACGCCGGCATCGTGAGCCATCTTCATAGCAACGCGGACCTCGTCGTCGGTGTCGACCGGCACGCCAAAGATGGCCTTCATCTCGTGATGGTTCGGCTTGATGAGCAGCGGCTTCTTGTGAGCGAGCTCCTTGAGCTTGTCGGAAGACAGGTCCAGGACGACGTCGGCGCCACGAGCCTGAGCGTGATCCATGACCTGAGCCAGGAAGTCGGGCGTAGCTTTGGGAGGCACGGAGCCGGAGACGATCAGGCACTCAAGATCGCCCGCGGTGTCCAGGATGTTGTAGAGCTCCTTCTGGTGCTCCGGCGTAATCGGGGCGCCGGGGTTAAGGATGCCGTACTCGTGCTGGCCATCGTTGACATAGGTGTTGATACGCGTGATGCCGTCGGTCCAGACCGGGCGGCACAGGCAACCCAGGTTCATGACCTCCTCGACGATGAACTTGCCCGTGAAGCCGGCGAAGAAGCCGAGCGCGACGGTGTCGACGCCCATCTTCTTAAAGGCGAAGGACACGTCGAGGCCCTTGCCGTTAGCCGTGTAGCTGGCCGAGCCGGTGCGGACGTTCTCGTCGGGCTCGAGCGGAGAGCTCGAAACCGTCATGTCGACAGCCGGGTTAGCGGTTAGCGTGTAGAACATTTACAGTACCCCCTGTATATTTGAGGGCCACGCGGCCAGCCCATTCCAACCACGCGGTTACCTCTGATACCAAATTAGCGAGCGGCAGCCTCAAGCAGCGCCTTGACCTCTTCGGCAGTGTTGCAGGCGAGCGCCTTCTCGGCGAGATCGTCGCACTCGGCCTTGGTCCACTGGCTGATGGTCTTGCGGGCGCGAAGGATAGACGGAGCGCTCATCGAGAACTCCTCGAGGCCCCAGCTGATCAGCAGCGGCTCAAGCAGCGGATCGGCAGCGGCCTCGCCGCACATACCGACCATGATGCCAGCCTTGACGCCGCTCTCGATGATGTTCTTGAGCGAGCGAAGCACGGCGGGATAGTACACCTGGTACAGGTTAGAAATGGTGTCGTTACCACGGTCGGCACACATGGTGTAGCCGATCAGGTCGTTGGTGCCGATCGAGAAGAAGTCGGCGACCTCGGCCAGGCGGTCAGCGAGCAGCGATGCGGCAGGCGTCTCGACCATAATGCCGACCTCGATGTTCTCGTTGAACTTGCGGCCCTCTTCGGTCAGCTCGGACTTGCACTCCTCGACGAGCTCCTTAACGGCCAAGACCTCCTCGACGCAAGTGACGAGCGGGATCATGATCTTGACATCACCGAAGGCGCTGGCGCGCAGCAGAGCGCGGAGCTGTACCTTGTACTGGTCGGGGTTGGCCAGGCAGTAACGCACGGCACGGAAGCCCATGAAGGGGTTCTCTTCCTTGACCATGTGCAGGTACGGGATCTCTTTGTCGCCACCCACGTCGAGCGTGCGGATGATGATCGGAGCGCCATTGAGCGCGCTGGCAACCTTGCGATAGGCGTTGAACTGCTCCTCCTCGGAAGGAAGCTCGGCGGAATCCATGAACAGGAACTCGGAGCGGAACAGGCCAATGGCCTCGGCGTCGTGATCGAGCGCGTTGGGCACGTCATCGGGGTTACCGATGTTGCAGGCAATGATCTTCTTGATGCCATCGGCAGTCACGGACGGCTTGCCACGGAAAGCCTCGAGGGCTGCCTTCTCGGCAGCGAAAGCCTCGGCCTTGGCGGTGTAGGCGGCGAGCGTCTCCTCGTCGGGATCGGCCTCGACGATACCCTTGCCACCGTCGACGACAACGGTCATGCCGTTGCGCAGCGCGGTGCAGCTGTTGGCAACCGAAAGGACAGCCGGAATCTCGAGGGCGCGGGCGATGATCGCGGAGTGCGACGTGCGGCCACCGGTCTCGGTGACGATACCGGCAACGTGGGCCTTATCGATCGTGGCGGTCATGGACGGCGTAAGGTCGTGCACGACAACGACAGTGTTTTCGGGCAGGACGGAGAGATCGACGACCTCCTTGCCCAAAAGCTCGGCCAGAATACCGGTGCGGATGTCAGCGATGTCTGCCGCGCGCAGGCGGAACATCTCATCGTCCATGGACAGGAACATGTTCTCAAACATGGTCGAGGTGTCCATGAGCGCCTGCTCGGCGCAGGTGCCGCCGTCAATGGCGGCGTTGATGGCGTCGGTCATGCCCGGGTCCTGAGCCAGGACAATGTGTCCGCTCATGATTTCGGCCTCGGCCTCGCCCACCGTCTCCTTCATGTGGTCGGCCTGAGCCTGGGTCTTCTCGCAGAAGACCGAAAGGGCGGTCTGATAGCGCTCCTTCTCTGCTGCCGAATCAGCAACCTCGTGCGGCTCAAACGTCAAGTCGGGTTCGACGGCAACCATGACGGTGCCGATACCGATGCCCTCGGAAGCGTTGACTCCCTGATACATTCCTATTCCTCTCTCCGTGTCATGTGATAAAGCGTTTTGCCATATCCATGACAAAAGAGCGCAGTTCCCTTTAAACAGGTCACTGCGCCCCCAAATATGAACTTAGTTGTTCAACATGCGACCCGTTTGAGTTCTACTCGCCAAGACCGCTCTTGATGAGCTCGATGGCAGCAGCCAGAGCCTCGGCCTCGTCAGCGCCGTCGCACTTGACCTCGACCTCGGTACCGCAGGGGATACCGGCAGCCATGAGGGCCATCGGGGACTTGCCGTTGACCTCCTTCTCGGGGGTGACGACCGTCACGTCGCAGGCGTACTTGCCCATGGTGGAGGCGAAGAGGCCAGCCGGACGCATGTGAAGACCCTGAGGATTAACGAGGGTAGCCTTCTCAGAAACCATAATTGACTCCTTTTTTGTGTTTAACCCCTATCAGCGATGCGACAGGAGCCATATTCACGACGTTGATTATATTAACTCACATCAAACGGTTTTTCATTATGTTTCGCACGAATTGTTGGACAGATGTGTTTGTCGTCCGCTTGCTCGCCCACAGGGGGCCGGGCGCGGCCAGTGAGATTTCCTGCTCTACAGTCCTGCTCGCACGAAGAGCACATTAAGTGCTCTTCGGCTCGTGCGGAACTCGCGATAAATCTCACTGGCCGCGCCCGGCCCCCTGTGGGCGAGCAAGCTGCGGAAACTCGGTCGGTCCAGAGCAATATCGTGCGAAAGAAATTTTGGCTGAGTTTTTGTTCGCCTGGTTGATCTGGTTGATGGGGCTATCTATGCCCTCTTGTGAACTGAGGAGTATCCCTAACTGTCGGCAGGAAGGAAACGTCCCTCAGTACCGGGTTACTTGAAAAAAGGCGGGGACCCCTGATGGAGTCTCCGCCTTATATACAGGGGGCGATGTTATTCGCAAGCTGCGGGATTAGACCAGACGGGCATTGATCGTCTTAGCGATCTCGGCAGCGTCGGTAGAACCCTTAACGGTGGCACGGAAGCCCTCGTCCATGAGCGCCTCGGCGACCTTGGACAGGATCTTGAGGTGCGCGGTGCCGGCCTGGGCACCGGGGATGAGCAGGGCAATAGCCACGTTGACGGGAGCGCCGTCCATGGTGTCCCAACCGGTCACGCCAGAGTCGTCCTTGACGACGATGACGGCGGCCTCGGTAATGGCATCAGACTTGGCATGCGGAATAGCGAAGCCCTCCATCATGCCCGTGGTGCCCTCGGCCTCGCGGGCCAGGAAGGCGTTCATTACGGCGTCGGCGTCGTCAGCGATACCGGCCTTGACAGCCTGGTTGGAGACAAAGCTCAGGGCCTCGTCACGAGAAGCAAAATCCTCGGCGACAAAAACGTTCTCGACCTTCACGAAGTCGGAAGCCTCAGCCTTGGGGGCCTCGACGGCAGCGGCCTTGGGAGCCTCGACCGGCTTAGCGGCAGCGGCGGGAGCGGCCTTCTGATTCTTCTCGAAGTCATACTTCTTGAAAGCAACGAACAGGATGCCACCGACCACGGCGCCGATGAGGATCGCGAGGACCCACAGCGGACCGTTCTCGACAACGGGCAGGACCAGGAAACCACCGTGAGGCGCCGGATCGTGGACGTTGAACATAATGGTCAGGATCGAGGCGATGGAGGAACCGAGCATCATGATGGGCATGACGGGCCAGATGTTCTTGGTCATGAACGGAATGGCGCCCTCGGTGATGTGGGTGCAACCAAGGATGAGGTTGACGATACCGGCGTCATGATCCTCCTGGCTGAAGTACTTCTTGCCGACGATAACGGCAAAGGTGGTGATCAGCGGCGGAACGATGCAGGCGGCGGAGACGGCAGCCATGAAGTTGGTGCCGAAGTTATAGGTGTCGGTGCCGACACCGGCAGCCAGGGCCTCGGTGAGCATAGCGGTACCGGTGACGTAAGCAGCCTTGTTGACCGGGCCGCCCATATCAAAGGCGCACATGCAGCCAATGGCAAGACCCAGGACAACAGCGCCAGAGGCAGACAGACCCTTGAGGAAGTCCATCATGGCGGTGTTAATGGCAGCCATGGGGCCGGAGATGCCGAGCATGACCAGACCGACGATGGCGGTCGAGAACAGCGGGTACAGGAAGATAGCCTTGAGGCCGTCCAGGTTCTTGGGCAGCTTGGCAAAAACCTTCTCGAGCAGCAGGATGACATAGCCAGAGAGGAAGCCGCCGACGATGCCGCCCAGGAAGCCGAAGCCCACGCCGGCACCGCCGGCATCGATCATGCCGGTCTCGGCATTAACGGGCAGGCCCTGGATGGCGATCATACCGGCGACAAAGCCGGGAACGAGCGCCGGGCGCTTGCCGATGGACTCGGCGATATAGGCGGAAAGCACGGGAACCATGAGGTTCATGGCGATGCCGCCGATGATCTTGAGCATAGCGGCAAAGCTGTTGTAGTCGGCAGCCGTCGAGTCGAAGGACGTGATGCCCCACAGGAACGAAACGGCGGTCAGAACACCACCGGCAACGACGAAGACCAGCATGTGGCTGACGCCGTTCATGAGGTGCTTATAGATGATGTGACCGATGGACTCCTTCTCCTCGACCTCATCCTCGACATCGGCAGCAGCCGCAACCGTGTCGTCGCCCTTGGCGGCGAGAGCACGGTCAATCAGCTTGCCGGCAGCCTCGACGGACAGGGCCTTGGAAACACCGACGGAAACCATGGGCTTACCGGCGAAACGCTCCGCCTGGACATCCTTATCGGCTGCGACGACGACGGCCTTGGCACCGGCGATCTCACCCTTCGTGAGTTCGTTCTCGACACCGACCTGGCCATGGGTCTCGACCTTAATGGTCAGACCGCGCTCGGCAGCTGCCTTCTCCAGCGCCTCCTTCGCCATGAAGGTGTGCGCGATGCCGGTCGGGCAACCGGTGGCGGCGATGATGTCAAACTTAGCCATGTGTCCCTCCTTCTTGAGTACTGCGCCCGCGGGCGCTCCCCTACACGCGCTACGGTGCGCGTTTTTCCACACCTGAAAGATACCAAGCCACCGCTTATATGAGAAGCAATCCAGCCTATTTCTCCGGTGAAAGGTTCTTTCACAACCGTAAACGGTCGATGAAAGTTTACCATCAACTATTGAAACAGCAAGGTGTATCTTGTAATTGATTTCCCCGTATACTAGAGCGGCACACAACAAGACAGGTTTTAACGCCAACCAGGAGTCATCCATGTCCTATAGCAGCAAGAGCGCACTCTCCCTTATTAGCACGCACAAGGGATACAGCGAGTCCGAGCAACGCATTGTCGACTATATCCTAGAGCACCAGTCCGAGGCACCGCTCCTAACAGCCGCGCAACTCTCGCGCGCCGCCGCAACCTCCGAGGCCACCGTCTCGCGCTTCTGCCGCAAGCTGGGCTTTGGAAGCTTTCGCAGCTTTCAGTTTTCGCTGGCGCGCGATCTGGAGAGTCAGCGCAACGAGGGCCTGACAGACGAGGTCTCGCTCGATAATATGGAGCAGAGCCTCAAAAACATCCTCGCCGCAAAGGTCAGTGAACTCAATGCGACCATCGATGGCATTGATCACGATACACTGGCAGCCGTCGTGCACGCGTTTAAGAACGCAGGGGCTATCGAGTTTGCAGCCGTAGGTAATACCAACGCCGTTGCGCTTGACGCGACGTTTAAGTTTTCGCAACTGGGCCTTCGCTGTATGTCAAGCACCATCAGCGAGACCTCGATTGGTTTTGCGCTCACGTTGCGCCCCGGCGACGTTATCGTGCTGATCTCGAACTCTGGCAAGTCGCGTCGACTGAATCGCATGGCAAAAGCGGCTCGAGGCTGTGGTGCCACCGTAGTCGTCATCAGCAGCGACAGCAAGTCTCCGCTTGCTCGCCTAGCCGACTACACCTTTAATACCGTGAACCACGAGGCGCTGCTCACCACGGGCGACTTTGCGTTCTCCAAGATCAGCGCCACGATGATCATCGAGGTTATCTACAACTTCCTGCTGCCCGAAATCGAGGACGCCCGAGAGCACATCAGCTACTACGAGGAGCTTATCCAGCCGGATAAGGTCGTGGAATAGATATTTTGGCGAGCCGACAAACGCCACTCGCCACGAAACCGGTCCATCTACTACGTTTTATCAGTATGGCCCAACCACATACCGAAAATAGAAAAACCGCAGGCGTTCTACCTGCGGTTTTCTTTTTGCAATTCAAGGCGTGGTTGCCGATAGCCTATTAAACGTAGTAGATGGGCCGGTTTCGTGGCGGCCGGGTCGAACATACATGTAACGGCTCGGCCTAAGCACGCGCTTCCTCGAGCATCTGCTTAGCGTGCGCCAAGCTCGCCTCCGATTGATCGCCGCTCAGCATGCGGGCGATCTCTGCGGTACGAGCGTCCCCGGCCACCTCATCCAGATGGGTTTGGGGAACGTCGCCGGGCTCTTTGCTCACCACGTAATGTTTGTCGGCCATGACGGCGACCTGCGCCAGGTGCGTTACGACAATCACCTGATGCGTTGCGGCAAGATCTGCCAGAACGCTCGCAAGGGCGCGTGCAGTAGAGCCGCCAACACCGGCATCGACCTCGTCGAACACCAACGTATCCACGCCGTCCGCGTTACCCAAAACAACCTTGCTCGCCAACATGACACGGCTCAGCTCGCCGCCAGACGCAATGCGGCGCAGGGGGCGCGGCGTCAATCCGGCACCGCTACGATACAAAAGCTCGTAGCTCGAAGGACCCGCCGGCGTCCACTCGGCGCGCGGAAGATCGCGCGAGTCCCAAACGAGCTCGGCGCCGCCCATCTCCAGACGCGCCATCTGACGGCCAACCTCGTGGCAAAAGCGCGGGGCTGCCGTATTGCGTGCACGCTTAAGTGCCTTGGCGGCGGCGAACAGTTCGCGCTCCGCCGCGCCAAGCGCTTCGCGCGCCTTCTTAATCCGCTCATCACCATCGTCTACCAGCGACAACAGCTCTCGCGAGCTATCGCGCATGGCAAACACGTCGTCCATGGTGGGACCCCACTGACGCAAAAGTCCCTTAAGGTCGGAATACCGCTCGCGCATACGAGCCAGCTCGCGCGGGTCGAAGGCGACCCCATCTCGATAGGCACGCAGCTCGTTGGCACAATCCTCGAGCGAGATGCAGGCATCCGAAAGCGCATCGGCGATATCACCCAACTTGCGATCGACAGTAGCCATACGCGAAAGCTCCGCGACGGCACTGTTCACGGCATCGAGTGCTCCCCCTTCGGCAGCAAGCGACGCATGGGCATCGTTGGCCGTTGCCACCAACACCTCGGCATGCTCGGAGCGCGGCAGCAGCTCCTCGAGCTCCTCATACTCACCCGGCTTGGGGTCGACCTCGGCGATGCGCTCCAGAGCGAAGCGCGCTTCCTCGACACGACTCCCCTGCGCGCGTGAGGCCTCTTCGACGCGACGAACCTCTTTGGCAGCCGCGCGCGATGCCTTAAGGCAAGCACGATAGCGATCGAGTGCCTCGAGCGCCGGGCGCCCCGCCCATGCATCGACCATGGCAACATGATGCGCCGGGTCGAGCAGGCGCTGGTGCTCGTGCTGGCCGCAAAGATCCATCATCACGCCGACGCGCTCCGAAAGCTCACGCACGCTGGCGATGCGGCCGTCAATTTTTACGCGGCTGCGACCCTCGGCAGAAAGGCTGCGCTGCACGGTGAAGCCCTCCGTGTCGTGCGGGCCGTCAAACAGGCGCGCCTCGACGTTGGCAAGCGTCTCGCCCTCGCGCACCGTCGACGAATCCGCGCGTTCGCCCAAAATGAGCTTAAGTGCCGAGAGCAACGCAGTCTTACCGGCGCCGGTTTCTCCGGTCAGAACCGTTAAGCCCGCGCTCGGAACCAACGTCGCCTCGCGAATGAGGGCAATGTTGGTAACCTGCAGCTCATCGATCATGACGCACTCCGTAGAACACGCGGCTCACCGAGTTATAGAAGCTCTCGGGGCCGTAATCCAGCAGCAGTACATCGCCGGGACCGCGACGCACAGCCACGCTCTCGACCGTGCCATCGCAGGTAATAAACTGTCCATCGATGGCGATCGCAGGCACGCTCGGGCGGTCATCGGACATAAAAATCTCGACGACATCGCTTGGCGAGGTCAAAAAGGCGCGAGCCTGAATGGTATGTGGGGCGATGGGCACGCAAACCATGCCCGTGTAATCGGGACTGACGATGGGGCCGCCGGCGGAAAGCGCGTAGCCGGTGGAACCGGTCGCTGTCGAAACGACGACGCCGTCACCGCGCAGGCGGTCGATATGATGGCCGGACACCGTGATGTCGAACTCAACCATATCGGACAGGGGCCCGCGCGTAAGCGCCATATCGTTAAGGGCAAACGTGCGCACGACATCCTTCGTGCCATCTTCGCGCACCGAAACGATATCCGCGGCGAGGGTGGCGCGGCGACTCACATGGAGCTCACCGGAAAGGGCATCGCTCACGACCTGCAAAATATCGCGATCCTCGGGGCTCGCAGCCGTCAAAAAACCCAAATGACCATAGGAAAGGCCCAGAATGGGGATCTCGCGGTAGTTGAGAATGCGGGCGGCACGCAACAGCGTGCCGTCGCCACCGAGCGTAATGACCAGGTCGGCATCGTCAACATCGGGCGCACGCTGGATCTTGGAACGCTGATCGGCAGCCCATGCGACCTCGTAGCCCTGGCGCGAAAGCCAAAGCTCGAGCATCAGGCCGCTCTCAACCGCCTCTTGCTTGTAGTAATTGGGAACCAGAAAGACCTTCATAGCGTTGCAGCTTTCTCGCTCAAAGCCGTTACCTGTGATTGCAGCTCATCGTCGGCACGCTCGCCAGAGGCAAACCTCGTGCCGTACAGGAAAAACTCGACGTTGCCCTTGGCGCCATGGATGGGCGACACGCACACGTCGAGCGGGAACAGGCCCTTGGCGGCAAAGAGCTCAATCGCCGCCACAAGCGTATCGCGGCGGACGGAGGGGTCGGTCACGATACCGCCCTCGCCCACCAGCGCAGCCGGCGCCTCAAACTGCGGCTTTACGAGGGTGCAGAACGAACCCGAAGGCTTCAGGCACGCCAACACGGCGTCGATGATATTCGCGATACTCGTAAACGACACATCGCAGACAGCCAAGTCGATAGCGCCGCCGTAGCCAAGCTCGGGCAGTTGTGTCACGTTGGTGCGCTCATGGAGCCTCACGCGCTCGTCTTGGCGCAGCGACCAATCAAACTGAGCGCGACCCACATCGACCGAAACGACCGTTGCGGCGCCACGCTTGAGCAGGCAATCGGTAAAGCCGCCCGTGGAGCAGCCCACATCGAGGCAAGCAAGGCCCATGGGATCGATCCCAAACGCATCGAGCGCGCCCTCGAGCTTGAGCCCGCCGCGCCCCACGTAGGGAATACGGCCCTTCACGTGCAAGGGCAGACCGGGCGTCACCTTAAGGCCCGGCGAGGTCAAACGCTCGCCGCCACTCGAGACCAAGCCGGCCATAAGAGTGCGAAGGGCATCCGCGCGATCGGCGCAGATGCCCTGTGAAATCAGTTCGTCATCGAGACGCACGCGTTTCATGAATGCCATCAACCATTCGTATCCGGAGACGCGGCCTGGCTATCCTGGGATTCGTTTGCCGCATCCTCATCGTATTCCTGCTCGAGCTTATCGGCCTCACGAGGCGTCAACTCAAACTTGTCGACCATATCGACCGCACGGGAGCCAAGTTCGATCGCCTCGTCAAACAAATCGAGCGAACGCTCCAAGGACGTATCCTTGGAGCGAACGGTAGCGATGATCTGGTCCAAGCGGTCCGAGATCTCGTCGAAGTTGCGGACGGAACCCTCTGGCATGGCTACTCCTCGACGGTACCGGTCTCGACCTCGGCGACCTCGGCACCCTCGTCGAGAACGTCGGCCGCAGCCTGAGCGGCGACAACCTTGGCGGCAGCTTCGGCGGCCTGGGCCTCCTCGCGGGCGCGGTCCTCGGCCAACAGCTCCTGATACAGGTCCTCGCCCGGTAGCTCCTCGCTACGCGCGATCTTGCCCAGCACGCCATTGACAAACGACGCGGACTGGTCGGTGCCATAGGCCTTGGCAAGCTCTACAGCCTCGTTGATCACGATGGCGTCCGAGACCTCCTCGTCGGTGAGGAAGCGCATCTCATAGACGGCGATACGCAGCAGATTGCGATCGGCGCCGGGCATGCGCATAAGATCCCAGTTCTTGGCGATGGAGCGCAGGGCGCAGTCGATGCGGTCGATATACTCGTAGGCACCGCGGCACAGCTCCAGAGCGTAGGGGTCGAGGGGACCCTTCGAGATCAGGAAATCGCCCTCGAGGACGCGCTCGAGCGGGCTGTCCGTGGCCTCGGCCTGGAACAGCAGCTGCAGCGCCTGACTGCGGGCAAGCGTACGCCCGCGATAAACCTTAAGGCTCAAAGGTTACTCCTTGGGGAAAACGAGGCCGTCGATGCAAACGTCAACGCGCTCGACCTCGACGCCTACCTGGGCATCGATAGCTGCGACCACGGCGGAGCGAACGGCCTCGGCGAGTTTCTTGAACGGATAGCCAAAGAACACCACGACGCGCACGGTGAGTGCGAGCTTGTCGCCGATGACCTCGGCCTCTACCGGCGGCTCGGAAGCCGGGGCCTTGGACGAAAGCATCATGGAGACAAGGTTGGTGGCAAGGTCCTTGACGCCCACGGAGGCGATGCCCTCGACATCCGTGACGGCGCGCGAGACGATGGCGGTCAGAACATCGGGCGAAATACCGATGCCGTCAATCTTGATTTCCTGGGGCATGAGTCCTCCTAGAAGAGTTGGTTGCTAGACGCGGGAGACGAACTTGCCGTCGCGGGTGTCAACCTTGATGACCTCGCCCTCGTTGAGGTACATCGGGACCTGGATGACAGCACCGGTGTCGATGGTGGCCGGCTTGGTGGAACCCTGAACGGTGTCGCCCTTAAAGCCCGGGTCGGTCTGGACGATGGTGGTCTCGATGAACATCGGCGGGGTCACGCCCATGAGCTCGTCGTCGGCGAAGAGCAGCTGACAGGTGTCGTTCTCGCGCAGCCACTTGGAGTTCTCGCCCACCATGTCCTCGGGAACGGGAACCTGCTCGTAGGACTCGTTGTCCATGAAGATGTAGTCGGCGCCGTCGTTGTAGAGGTACTGGAACTCACGGGTGGTGAGCATGACGCTCTCGAACTTGGTACCGGCGTTGCAGGTGTTCTCGACGACACGACCGCTCTTGATATCGCGGGTCTTGTAGCGCACAAAAGCACCGCCCTTGCCCGGCTTGACGTGCTGGAACTCGACGATGGTGTAGACCTTGTCCTTAATGCGGAGACCGAGGCCGTTCTTGAAGTCGGCGGTAGAAATGGTAGGCATAGCGACCTTTCTTGTTATGGGTAGAACGCACAAGCGTCCAAATTACATACGAGCGAAATTATACACTTGCAGGCGGCGCCTGCGGCGAGCGCATAAAAAGAGAACGCGGGGCGCCCGAATCATTTCGGACGCCCCGCTTCCAAAATCGAACTGAATGTCTTAGCAGTCGATGACGTGCAAGTCGTGCGGGGTCTTGGTGAAGGGCTCATAGCCGTTCTCGGTAACAACACCGTAATCCTCCAAGCGCACGCCGCCCACGCCGGGCAGGTAGACGCCGGGCTCCATGGTGACAACCGAGCCGACCTCGATGATGTTCTTGCTGCGGTTGAAGTTGGGCAGCTCGTGGATGTCGATACCGACACCATGGCCCAGGCCATGGTTGTAGTAATCGCCATAACCGGCATCGCCGATGATCTTCTTGGAAAGCTTGAAGATATCGTTACCCTCGACGCCCGGATGGATAGCGGCGACGCACTCCTCGTGGGTGCGGCGAACGAGCTCGTACAGGTCGAGCTGTTCCTGCGTGGGCTCGCCCATCACGACGGTACGCGTCATATCGGAGCGATAGTCGCAGTAGCCCGCGCCATAATCCATGAGGACGAAATCGCCCTTCTCGATGACACGGTCGCTCGGGACGGCATGCGGGTTGGCGGTGTTGGGACCGCTCGCGACGATGGAGCCAAAGGCCAAGCTGTCGGCACCGTTGGCGAACATAAAGTTCTCGAGCTCGTTGCGAACCTGCTTCTCGGTCATACCGGGCTTAATAAAGCCGAGCATGTGCTGGAAGGCGGCATCGGTGATCGACTGCGCGTGTCGCATGAGCTCGATCTCCTCGGCATCCTTGATGGCGCGCATCTTACGAATGTCGTCATGCATCAGCGGCAGCATGCAGGCGACGGAGCGATCCTCAAGACCACGCTGAATACCCTGGTAAAAGTTAATCTGCATGTCATCCTCGACGGCGCAGACACGACACTTGTTGGCCGCGATCTTGTCGGCAACCCAACCGGGGATGGTGCCCTCGTCCATGTCGTAGACCCAGGGGCTGCCGGCGGGCGTGTTCTCCTCAAAGCTGTTGAGATAGCGCGAGTCGGTATGGAACAGGCACTGATCCGCCGTAATAAATGCGGCGTGCGGAAACTCGAAGGTGTAATCGAAGACGCCCTTCACACCCGTGAGCCAACGGAGGTTGGCCTCATCGCGCACGACGATAGCATCGTAGCCGCGCTCGACCATCAGGGCACGGACACGCTCGATACGACCGGCAGGACCGGCAGCAAACTCAGACATTCAGATTCCTTTCTTATTGTCCTCAAAAAGAGCAGGACGGGCTTCAAACGAATAGCCGAACCACAAGCGATTCGCAACAGATTGAAAACCCGTCCCTCAAAATGATACGAAAGACGATGGATGTCAATAAAGTTAAAAAAGTTCCTTGCGAGAAGCCAGATACGCCTGCGCATGGCGTTCGAGAATCTCGTCCTCGACATTTGTCAGGCGAATGGCGCCGAGCGCCGCGGGCAGCGGCAGCATGCTGCGGTTTGAGCGGGCAAACTGCTGCTTGCGGAACTCCTCGATAAACGCGGTGGGCTCCAAGTCGAAGGCAAGCTCTTCGATGCCAAAGTCCTCCAGGCAATCGTCGAGATCAAACACATTGTCGATATCGAAGTCGCAGGCATCATGTGCTAGGCGCGCCTCAAAGCGCATACCCTCGGAAAGGAGCTGGTATGCGGGAACGTTAGCCGCGGCCTCGCCCAGGCAGGCGCGAAGGGTGCGCTCCCCTGTCTTACCAAAATCGAGTGCATGGCGAGCACTGGGGTTCGTGGCCATGAGCACGTCTTTGCGCGCGGTCTGGGACCACTGCACAGCATTGACGAGCGCGACCTCCTCGCCGGAAAGAATCTCGGGAACAGTCTCGGTAAACTGATTCCAGCGGGACTTGCTGCTCGAAAGCATGGTGCCAACAAGCACCACATAGCCGAGCTTGAGATCCTCGGGTTCCGCCTCGCGAACAAGGTCGAGGTCACACACGACCAAGCCCGATTCGGGACGGAACGCGATAGCGGGAAGCGCATTCGACGACGAGGCGACGAGCGGCTTCATGGTCGTCGCGACCGTGAGCATGGCGTCGAACGTTGTCGGCAGCAAGGCGCACTCGGTGCGACCGCACCACTGATTAGCACACCAGCTAACAACCGAGCAGGTTGCGGCATCGCCAACGGCGACAACCAGATCGTCGCAGGTAATGCCGTTGGCAGATAGGGCGCCAAAGATGGTATCGGCATCGGCCAGCGTGGCACCAGCAGACGAAACCTCGAGTGGGAGCTGCGACACGACAAAACCGGCATCAACCAGCGCATGCTCGACGACCTCGCCAAAACGCTCTGACGTGGCGTCGTTCCAAACCACCAACGCGCGCTTAGGCTTTCCCACAGCCGAGGCAAACATGCGCGACAGCTCCTCGAACGCGCCCAATCCGACGCGGACATCGACACTGCGGTTTTGGAAATTGATCAGTTGACGGCGAATCATAGCAGCCCACGCTCCAAAAGCATCTCGGCACAAAGGTAGGAAACGTCCTCGAAGGACTTGTTGCGAATATCAAGAGTAATATCGGCGGCCTGGCGATATAGCGGACGGCGATGCTCAAACAGGCGCGCGGCATGCTCGGGCGAACGGAAATCGGGACGCGTGTCGGACCGACGAATCTGGCGAATCGAATCCTCAAAGTCGCCTTCGAGATACACACAGATACCCATCTGGTGCATAAGCTCAATATTCACCGGAGTCTCGACGATACCTCCGCCGCAGGAAACCAGCAGGCTGCGCTCGCTTTGGAGCGAACGGAGCGCCGAGGTCTCGAGCTCGCGAAAACGCTCCTCGCCCTCGGTCTCAAAAATCTCGGTCACCGATTTACCGCAACGACGCACGACAAGGCGGTCGGTATCGATAAAGCGACGTTTGAACATAGTGCCCACGTTGCGCGCAAGCGTCGATTTGCCCGCGCCCAAAAAGCCAATAAAGAAGATATGGTCGCAGCCGTGTTTGGTGTGCTGGGACATAGCGAGACCTATTCCTCGCAGGGAAGGTCGCGCAGGGCCCGGCGCTCAAAGATACGGAAGATCTGCGTATACCACAGGTCCTGAGTGGCCTGCGGCTTTACCAGGATGGTATCGACGCCGGCGAAATTGCCGCTCCACACGTCCGTGTAGAGCTGATCACCGATCAGCACCGCCTCGTCGGCCGTGGCGCCGAGGCGCTTAAGACCCGCCTTGAGGGCAAACGGAGCCGGCTTCATGGCGTGGCTAATGGCCTCGAGTCCCAGCTCGCGTGCCGAGCTCATGACCTGGTCGCGATGCCAGTTGTTAGACACCATGCACAGCTTAAAGCCTTTGGCGCGGGCGGCGTCGAGCCAAGCGGAAACCGCGGCGGGAACCTGCTCGGTGTCGCGCGGCACCAGGGTGTTATCGCGATCGAGCAGAATGGCGCGTTTGCCGTCGGCCCACAGGGTATCAAGGTCGATGCGGTCGACGGATGCAACATATCGTTTGGGGCTGAAAATCCTCATGTTTAATTCCAAGACTGTTGGTGCTCTTCGTAGGTTTGCGAGAAGTACTCCTCGTCCTGCGTAATGTAGAAATACAGGTCATCGGAGTCGGTCGGCTCAAGCGTGGCCTTGAGTGCCTCGAGCGACGGGGAGCAGATGGGCGTGGGTGGCAGACCCTCGTGCTTATAGGTGTTGTACGGACTATCGCTCTGCAGGTCGTCGGCGGAAACCTCGCCACCGGTGACATACATCATGGTCGCATCGCTGTTGAGATAACGCAGACCGTCGAGCTTGCCGGCAAGGCGGTTGTAGAAGACCGAGGCGACATGTGCGCGCTGCTCGGCGTTGAGACCCTCGCGCTCAACG
The DNA here is from genome assembly GCF_052118485.1 of Collinsella sp. LCP21S3_C7. NCBI lineage: Bacteria > Bacillati > Actinomycetota > Coriobacteriia > Coriobacteriales > Coriobacteriaceae > Collinsella > Collinsella sp. LCP21S3_C7. The sequence continues at coordinate 28,938 of NZ_JBQKHC010000008.1, forward strand.
ATGGAAGCGAGATTGATGATGTCGTAATCGGACATCTCCACGCCGTAACGCTCTTTGATCTTGGCCTCGCAACCGGCAAAATCGAGAGACTTGTACTCGGTGTTGAACTGATCGAGCATGGCACGGATAACGTCATCGGCGCTCGGGTCCTTGCCCAGCGAATAGGTCTTGGGGAACAGAAAGCCCTCGAGCGAATCGTTGGCAGCGCCCTTAAGGAAGCTATAGTCGTCCACGTAGTTGGAAGCCTTGGCCTGGTTGAGGAAGTCTTCCTTAGAGATGCTGTCGTAGGCCTGGGCCACACGGTCGGCGACTTGATCGACCGTTAGACCCTCGGGAATAGTAAGCGCATTGGAGCCCGCATTGGGGCCTTCCATGAGCTGCTGAACAACCTTGGTCGCATCCATGAATGTGGTGAACGTATAGGTACCAGGCTTGAGCGACATATCGGCATTGAGCTTTTTGACCGCAGCGTAGTAATCCTTGGGATTTTCGACGATATGGTTCTCGGAGAGGATCGAGGCGATGGTGTCGCCCGAAGCACCGTCGGGAATGGTCACCGTAACCTGCTGACCAGCCGTAACCTTCGTATCCTCACCGGCAAAGAAGCCCTTGACGGCCGGCACGACAAAGAAAGCGATCGCAGCAAGCGCGAGCACCGCCACCACAACGCCGATGATCATGGGAACCGGAGAACTCTTCTTTTGAGCACCGCGTCGAGCACGCGTGTCGTAGCTCGAGCGGGTCGCCGGAGCAACGCCATGCAAACCGCGAGCATGATGCGAATGCGATTGGGTAGCCTGCGTTCGCCGGGCAGGTGCCTGCTGCTTAAAGCGGGTACCGCCTGCAGGCTGGGCCGTACGAGCAGTGGGCTGCTGAGCCGCGCGAGAAGCCGGATGCTGAACCGAACGAGCAGAAGGCTGCTGACCCGTCCGTTGAGCAGGTTGGGCTGAACGAGCGAAGGACTGCACCGGGCGCGCGCCAGGCTGAGCTGCGCGCTGCGTCGGCTGTGCCGGACGCTGGCCAGGCTGGGCAGGGCGCGACTCGGGCTGACGTGTACGATTCGGCTGGCGCGGATCGGAAGCGCTAGGCATGCGAAACCTCCTCGTTTTTACGATCGAGCCATGTCTGCAAAAACAGGCTGGCGGCAATCATGTCAATCTTGCCCCTCATCTGCTTTTCGTTGAGGCCCTGCTCGCGCAGGATACGCTTTGCCTCTTGTGAGGACAGACGCTCGTCCTCAAACTCGAGCGGAAGATCGAGCTCGTCGGCGATCTTTTGTGCCACGGCGGCAACGCGCTCGGCTTGAGGGCCAGGCTCACCGGCCATGGTCAAGGGACGTCCGCTTACCAGGATGTCGGGCTCATAGTCCTCAACCAGGTAACGGAACGTCTTGGCCATACCGGTGACCTCGGCGGCCGGGAGTACCTTGACGGGCATTGCCATCTTGCCATCACGGCTCGAGACGGCAATGCCAATCCTGGTCTCCCCTATGTCCAGCGCGAGCGCGACCACAGCGACTACTTCGGTTCTTAGGCGCCGAGCGCGGTCTTGGCGGCCGCGAGGGCATCGGCGATACCGGCGGCGTTCTTGCCACCGGCCTGGGCCATGTTGGGACGGCCGCCACCGCGACCGTCGACCAGACCCGCGATCTGCTTGATCACGTTGCCGGCGTGGAAACCGGCCTTGACGGCGTCATCGGAGCCGGCGGCGAGCAGCGCCGGGGTGCCCTTCTCGGTCACGCTGGCGACGACGCAGGCAACAGGGCCGGCGACCTTCTGGTGCACGGTATCCCAGACGTTGCGCAAATCGGCGGCCTCAAGGCCCTGGAGCTCAGCGACGACGAGCTTGTAGCCATCGAGCTCGACGGCACCCTCGATAGCATTGGAGATAGCGTCGGAGGAGCCACCGGTCAGGGCCTTCTTGAGCTTATTGGACGTCTCGCGCAGCTCGGCCTGCAGGCTCTCAACGCGGGCGGGAACCTCGTCAACGCGGCACTTAAGCGCAGCGGCAGCGGCGTCAACGAGTGCCAGGCGGTCGGCCATGTAATCGAGAGCGCCCTTAGAGGTCACGGCCTCGATACGGCGGACGTTGGAGCCCGTGGAGGACTCGGAAATGATCTTGAACAGACCGATCTCGGCGGTGTTGGCGGCATGGGTGCCACCGCAAAGCTCACGGGAGAACGGCTGGTCCTCGGCGCCCACGGAGACAACGCGGACGACGTCGCCGTACTTCTCGCCAAAGAGGGCGACAGCGCCGGCGGCCTTGGCCTCATCGATGCCCATAACGCGGGTCACGACCGGCTTGGAAGCGAAGATCTGCTGGTTGACCAGGTCCTCGACAGCCTTGAGCTGCTCGGAGGACAGGGCCTCAAAGTGCGTGAAGTCAAAGCGCAGGTGCTCGGGCGTCACCAGCGAGCCGGCCTGGGAGACATGCTCGCCCAGGACCTGCTTAAGGGCGGCGTCGAGCAGGTGCGTGGCGGTGTGGTTGCGGCGCAGGAAGCCACGACGCTCGGCGTCGAGCGCGGCGGTCACGGTGGCACCGACGGTCAGCGTGCCCTCGGCAACGTGGGCGACGTGGGCATACAGGCCGTTGTGGTTCTTGGTATCGGAAACCGTCAGCGCAGCACCCTCGGCAGAAAGCTCACCGGCGTCGCCCTGCTGGCCGCCCATCTCGGCATAGAACGGGGTGCGGTCGAGCACAACCTCGACATCTTCGCCCGCAGCGGCGGACTCTACGGACTCGCCGTTGCGCACGATGGCGACAACCTTGGCGCCCTCGATGACGTCGTTGTCATAGCCGTCGAACTCGGTCGCGGCAACTTTGTCGGAAAGCTCGACCCACACGTCGTTGAAGCTGCCCCAGGCGTCGCCCTTGGCATTGGCGCGGGCGCGGGCCTTCTGGTCCTCCATGCAGGCGGTAAAGCCGTCCATGTCGACGTCGTGGCCAGCGGTGCCGGCGATCTCGACGGTCAGGTCGATGGGGAAACCAAAGGTGTCGTGCAGCTTAAAGGCAACATCGCCCGGAAGCACGGCGCCCTCGGCGAGCGCGGCCAGGGCCTCGTCCAGGTAAACGCGGCCGTTGTCGAGCGTCGTGGAGAAGCGCTCCTCCTCGGAGGCGACGATACCCTTGACGAGCGCGACGTTCTTGAGTAGCTCGGGATAGGCCTCGCCCATCTGAGCGTTGACCTCGTCGATGAACTTGGTCAGGAAGGCGCCCTCGATGCCCAGCAGGCGACCGTGGAACACGGCGCGGCGGAGCAGGCGGCGAAGGACGTACTCGCGGCCCTCGTTACCGGGGAGGATGCCGTCCGAGATCATGAAGTCGACGGCACGGGAGTGATCGGCGATGATACGCAGCGAGCGGCTGGCACCGGAGTAATCGTCGGCGTCATAGGTCTTGCCGCTGATCTCCTCGCCCAGCTTGATAAGATGCTGCATCAGATCGCCGTCGTAGTTGGCGGTCTTGTGCTGCATGATAGCGGCCATGCGCTCCAGACCCATGCCCGTATCGAGGTTGCGGTGCGGCAGCTCCGGCATGGAGCCGTCCTCCTGGCGGTCGTACTGGGTAAAGACGAGGTTCCAGAACTCCAGGAAGCGGTCGCAGTCGCAGCCGGGCTTGCAGTCGGGGCTGCCGCAGCCGACCTCCTCGCCCATGTCAAAGTAGATCTCGGAGCACGGACCGCAGGGGCCGGTGGGGCCGGCGGCCCAGAAGTTGTCGTCCTCGCCCAGACGCGAGATGTGGTCCTCGGCAACGCCCAGAGAGCGCCACACGTCATGGGTCTCGTCGTCCTCGGTAAAGACGGTGAAGTACAGGCGGTCGAGCGGCAGCTTGAACTCCTTGGTGATGAGCTCAAAGGCCCAAGCGCAGGCCTGCTGCTTGGAGACGCCGCCAAAGGAGAAGTCGCCGAGCATCTCAAAGAAGGACAGGTGACGGCCATCCTCGCCGATGCAGTCGATGTCGTTGGTGCGGACGCACTTCTGGCAGGAGATAGCGCCGATCTCCTTCATGGTCTTCTTGCCCTGGTAATACTCCTTAAACTGGTTCATGCCGGCGTTGGCAAGCAGCAGCGAAGGATCGTCGGGGACGAGGGACGAAGAAGGATAGAGCTTAAGACCGCGCTCCTCAAAGAAGTTGAGGAACTTAGAGCGAATCTCAGCCGTAGTCATTGACGGGTAGTCAGCACTCATAGAGGGAATCTCCTCGGTTTCACATCGAAACAGTTCAAACGTAACGATATTACCATCCCACCGCGCAAGTGCAAAAAAGAGGGCCGCCAAACAGCGACCCTCCAGCGAATTTGCACGTTATTGCCTATGAACTTGAACTTGAAATGACTTACTGCTCATCATCGTCCATGGAACCGTCGATGCCGGTATTGGTGTCGTCATCCGAGTTGGAATCGTCGTCCTTGGCGAAGGGATTCTTGAAAAAGCCCGTAGCATCGGGCTGAAGGCCCGAGAGCTTGATCCAGGGGTTATCGAGCTCGGGTTTGGGCATTGCCTGCGCCTCGGGCGCAGTCTCGTTACCGATGAGCTCGGACTCATAGATGAACGTATCGTCTCCAAGCGCGTCATAAGCGGCAACCGGGTTGCCCTCGGTATCGCGATAGGGCGTGCCCTTAAACACGGCGCCGTCGTATGCCACGAGCTGGCGGCCGGTCTCGTTCTCAAAGTAGTAAACGAAAATGCCCTTGAGGGCCGCGCACAGCGGAATGGCGATAACCATGCCGATGGCGCCCATAAGCGCCGAACCGATAACGAGTGCCGTCAGGCTCATGATGGGATGCACCTGCACCGAGCTTTGCATGACTTTAGGCGAAATGACGTTGTCAGTGACATTTTGCGCCACCATGGTCACGACCAAAGTCCACAAAGCCAGCATCGGGCTGAACATAAAGCCGAGCACCGTGGCGATCGCCGCGCTCACCCAGGGACCGACAACCGGGACCAAGTGCATAATGCCCGTAAAGATGGCCATGAGCGCCGCGTAGGGATGGCCAATGAGCGTAAAGCCGATAAAGGCGAGGATGCCACCGCAGATGGACGTCACGACCATGCCACGCATATAACCGCCGACCGAGCGCGAAAGAATCGCGACCATAAAGCGGTACGAGGTCTCTTTTTCCTGACCAATGATGGTGCAGACCTCGTGGTGCATACGGGGATAGTCGCAGGCCAGCCAATAGGCAAGCACCAGACCCAGGAAGATGACGAACAGCTGCGAGGCCGTATTGGTAATGAACGGGAATACACCACGACCAAGCTCAGCGGCAATCTGAGATACATACTTGGACGCCACGGTAACCAGCGAAGAAAGATTATCGTCCAGATACTCTTTGAGCGGCGTGTTGTTGAGCGTCTTGGCATGCGAGACCATCTCGTTGAGATCACCGCCCGCAACACGAAGCTGCTCAGGCAGGCGACTCAGGACTTCCATGATCTGGCCAAAGAGAATCGGCGACAAGATGCAAACGACACCGACGAGCACAGCAACGACCACAATAAGCGCGATAAGCGAACCAATGCCACGGTTGACGCCGTGATGCTCGAGCCAGTTAGTAATCGGCGACATCACAAAAGCGATGATGGAACCGACAGCTAGAAACTCGATAACCGGCGCCAAGATACCCATAAGGTTAAAGATGACGGCGGCGATGACAATGCAGCCGACGACGGCCCAAATGCGAAGCGTCAGAATACGGGTATCGCGCAGCGCGCGATCGGTTTGTTGGGGGTGTTCACTCATGAACGAACCATCACTCCGTCGGGGTCGATCTTGTCCTGAACCTTCTTAAGGGTACGGCGCAGCAGGCGCGAGACCTGCACCTGCGAGATGCCCAGCTTCTTGGCGATCTCGATCTGGGTCATGCCCTTTACGAAACGCAGCTCGATAACCTCGCGCTCGCGCGGCGAGAAATCGCGGATGGCCTCCTCAATCACCAGGCGGTCATCGGTGAAGTCGAGCTCGTTGTCGTCGTCGGCGTAGCGGTCGAGAATTGAAGGCGCGTCGTCAGAATCGGACGCACCGGGGGCCTCGATGGACACCGAGGTATAGGCCGAGGACGATTCCATGGCCTCCAGCACCTCGTCAACGGTCACGTCTAGGTACTCAGCGATTTCCTCCACCTTAGGCGAGCGCTGCAGCTCGTTAGTGAGCTTGTCGGTGGCCTGGTTAACCTTGGCAGAGAGCTCCTGTAGGCGACGCGGAACGCGCACACTCCAACCCTTGTCGCGGAAGTGACGCTTGATCTCACCCAGGATGGTGGGCGTGGCAAACGTGGTGAACTCAAGTCCGCGCTCGGGATCAAAGCGGTCGATAGCCTTGAGCAAACCCAGATAGCCGACCTGCATGAGGTCGTCGAGCGGCTCGCCGCGATTCTTAAATTTGTTGGCAAGAAACCTTACCAGGTTCATATGGGACATGACGAGCTGCTCGCGGGCGTCCGGATCACCGGTCTCTTTGTAGCGACGAAACAGCTCGCGGGTTTTCTCCTTGTCCCAAGCGGTCTTACCGCTCCGGGAACGTTCGGTCATATTAGATATCCGCCTTGAGATCGAGGGAAAGCGTCAGAGGCGCCGCAGTCTTTTCGTAGGAATCGCACACGCTTGCCAGAATGAGCTCGGCATATACGGCGGCCTGGCCATCCTCATCGACAGTCGCCTGGTCGCCAAAGGTGAAGGTCATGCCCACGTGAGACTCGTCGACATCGAATTTGATCGAGATCACGTCAGAATCAACGGCCGTGCAGCCAAAGATGAAGGCCTCCTCGGCAGCCATACGAATGTCCTCGATGCGATCGACGGACATGGAACACAGCGCGCCGACATTAGCCGCCGTCATGCGCACCAAGCGTGCCAGACGCGGATCCCCGGCAACAGTCAGCGTGATAGAGCAAGTTGCTTCACTACTCATCGCAGGACTCCTCGGAGGTCTCGGCGGGCGTGTAGGTGTAATACCGGGCTGCTTTAGCAGCAGGCTTCTGCGCATCATCGTCACCAGCAGCGGCATCGTCCCCGGCTTCGCCAATCAGGACACGCTCGGTCGGTTGCTCGGCTTCGGCGGCAGCGGAAAGATTGCGCTCGGCCTCGACCGCGGGAGCCTTCACCTTGTTAAAGAGTTTCTGAACGGCACCGGCCGCAGAGTCGGTCACACTCGACACGGCATTGCTGGCCTCGGCCATGCTGCCCGTAACCTCGGAAATGTCGCGAACCACGGCTTCGACCTCTACGAGATTGGAGGTAAGGGCGTCGACGGCGGTCTTGCTCGACTTGAGGAGCGGCTCAACCTGCGCCAGCGCGGGGGTGAGCTCATCGACGGCGCCATCGAGCTTTGCTACCACGGGCTGAGCCTCGGCGATGGTGTTGTTAAGGTCGCTCACCGTCTTGTCGAGCGAATCAACGACAGTGCGGGTCTTTCGCAGCGTGAGCGCGAGCTCGATGACAGCCCACACGCCGGCAACGGCGAGCAGCAGCAGGGCGATTTGGATGGGACTCATACAAGCCTCCCGAAGGAATCGAAATACAGACGCTGTTCATGGTACCCCAAAGGTGACCGAACATGCCAAGAGCAGCAACGTGAGACAAAATTACCAGCAGCTACTTCGGTGCATTCCCGCTACGGTCGCGCTCGCTTTGCTCTACACGCCACTCTTCCCAGCCGCGGCCGGCAGGCTGCCAAAACGCACCGCGCTCCAGCCCCTCGGGCAAATAGCGTTGATCGACCCAGCCTTCGGGATAATCATGCGGATACTTATACACACCGTATTCGTCGCTGCCCGGGCGATGACGATCGCGTAGATAGCTCGGCACCTCGCGCAGCCCACTTGAATGAATATCGGCCAACGCCGCATCAATCGAGGCCTCACACGCGTTGGATTTTGGCGCCAAGCACACATAGAGTGCAGCCTGAGCCAGATTAATGCGGCACTCGGGATAACCGATGACCTCGGCAGACTTAAACGCGGCAAGCGCCACCAATAGCGCCTGCGGGTCGGCGTTGCCAACATCCTCAGAAGCCTGAATCATAATACGGCGAGCGATAAACTTAGGGTCCTCCCCCGCATCGATCATGCGCGCGAGCCAATAGATCGTGGCATCGGGGTCGCTGCCGCGCATAGACTTAATAAACGCGCTGATGATGTCGTAGTGCATGTCGCCGTTTTTGTCATACGAAAAACCGCGGCGCGGATTGGCAATCTTTACGTCATCCACGGTAATGGGATAACGCTCCCCCGCCGCCGGCGCTGGCGTTCCCTCGGTATCGGGACGCGTGACGGCAATCTCGCTCGCAAGCTCGAGCGTCGTGAGTGCCGAGCGAGCGTCACCCGCAGCCAGCGTGCAGATGGTCTTAACCGTATCCTCATCGGCCGAGAACTTGCCGTTCAAACCCTGCGGCGCCTCGAGCGCACGCTCGATAAGCGTGGCGATATCCTCGTCCTTTAAATGTTCAAGTTCCACCACGCGACCGCGCGAGAGCAACGCCGAGTTGACCTCGAAGTACGGATTCTCCGTCGTGGCGCCAATCATAATGACGGTACGGTTCTCAACCGCATGCAGCAGGGCATCCTGCTGCGACTTGGAGAAGCGGTGAATCTCGTCGATGAAAAGAATGGTGCGACGGTCGTACGTATTCAGGCGCGTCTTGGCCTCGTCAATCACGCGGCGCAGGTCCTTCACAGTGCCCGTCACGGCGCTGACCTCAACAAACTCGCTCTTGGTATGGTTGGCGATAATGTGGGCCAGCGTCGTCTTGCCCGTACCGGCCGGCCCATACAGAATCACACTCGACAGCACGTCATGCTCAATCGCGGCACGCAACCACGAGCCCTTACCGACGGCCTTTTGCTGGCCCACGTACTCGTCGAGCGAATTGGGCCGCATGCGCACCGCAAGCGGCGCATTCTGAAATGAACGCTCACGCGTCGAAGCAGAAAAAAGGTCGTCCATAGCCATCCCGTGCATCAATCAAAAACGTTTTCCATGAACAGTATACCGAATATATACGAACTACCGTTCGTTAATATAGGTACGGTGCGGAAACATCAATCCCGGGAACAGCTTGCTCGTGAGCTCGCAGAAATAACCGTCCGTCATGCTCGCAATGTAATCCACGACCGTCTGGTCCTTATCGTCCTGCCATGCATAGGTGCGATCGTAGTAGGAAAGCTGCTGCTCAATGCGAGAAATGTGGTGCTTAAAGATATACGAGGACTCGTCGCCTTCGTTTATATCCCGCAGGCAACGGTCATAGAGCTTTTCGAAGGCCTCGCGCAGCTCCGCTTCGGAGTCGCCTTCTATGCCGCCCTTGCTATAGATCTTCTCGTAGTTCTCGCGCTTGGCCCGGCGGATCTCCTCAAACAGGTCCTCGCTCATCTCGATGCGCGGCTTGCCATAGCTGTGCTCGACGATATCGATAGAGGCATGCGTAAGGATCCAGCTGTTGTATGCACCGCCCAGGTCATCGTCAAAGGCGTCGGGTGACAGCAGGCCCGCCGCAATGGCGTCTTGGCGATCGCGCCCAACGTAGGCAAGGATATCCGAGATGCGAACCACGCAGCCCTCGAGCGTCATGGGGCGCAGGTGCTCAATTGCGCTATAACCCGTGGCAATGCATACCTCGACGGTTCGGTCGAACTGGTTAAAGGAACCCATGTCCGAAAGCTCAAAAACACGCTGTTCGTACTCGCCGTTGTGGCACAGTACGCCATCGAGCGTCTGGAGCGACACGTTGCGGCCGTACAGTGCGTCGAGCACGCGAACGGATTGTACGTTATGGAAAAAATAGCGACCCGTGCGCTCGTGATAGATATCGTTGAGGAAACGCTCACCGGCATGGCCAAAGGGCGTGTGGCCCAAGTCGTGGCCTAAGCCAATCGCCTCGATCAGATCGCAGTTGAGCCCCAGAGCACGCCCGATATCGCGAGCGATGCGCGAGACAAGCTGCACGTGCAGGCCGCGGCGCGACAGATCGTCGTTGCTGCGAAAACTGAAGACCTGCGTTTTGCCTGCATAACGTGTGTATGCTGGCAGATGCAGAATCTTTTCGATATCGCGCATAAAGGCCGGACGCATAAGCGTGCCCTCGTCTGCGGCCCGATCGACACGGCGGATGGCCTGGTCGTCACCGCATCGATAGGGATTAACGACACCCGAGGCGCGGTCGGCGGCAATGCGCTCGACCAGCTCGGGCGACAACGCCGCGGGAATGCGATCCAGGCGCGCCTTGATGGCGGCTGTCTGTTGATTGATTGCCATGGCATGCTCCTTAAAAAGGGCGCGCAAACGGTTACAGCGTACTACCCACGAACTCGATTATGGCAAATATTGGCACCAAAAACGGCAGCAAAGGCAGCGAGCGCGATTTTACGATGAGACAGGCGGCGGCAAGGGTCAGGAGCGCAACTGCAAACGCGACGACGCCGCCCAGGGGATCGAAGGTGCAAAGGGCAAAGAGCGCCTTGGCATCCCCCATGCCAATGCCGGGGGCATGGCGAAGGCGACGCCAGAGTGACTCAGTAAGCACAAGGGCAAGGTAGACGATGACCGCAAGACCGGCGTGGTCAAGCGCCATGTTAACGCCCTTGTCGAGCCAGACACCTGCAAACGCCGCCACCGCACACGCGCCGGCAAGCTCATTGGGAAACCGCCGTTCGCGGGCGTCAATCGCCGCGCCGGCAAAGATGCAAATCCAAAACGGGATATAGAACATCGAAACCCCTCAACTGAGCGCTCAAACCTAAAAACCACCGCAAAGGTTCTATCCCCTTTGTGGTGGTTTTGATGGTGGTTATTTGGCGCCCTGCATGACCTCGTCGAGGGTAACGCTTACGGCGTGCTGCGTCGGCACCCAGTCGACCTTCAAGAACAGCGCTGCCACCGTAATGGGGATATAGCTGAACATAAAGATCGGGAAGGTAAACAGATTGGTTACCAGACGCCACTTTTGCGCGCAGTGAATATGCTTGTATTCAAAGATAGTCGTGAGCAGCGCCAGGATAAAGAAAGTCTGATACATCATAGCGAAGGTCATAATGAGCGAAGCGGCACACGCCTGCATCTCGACTTCGGTAGCCAAGAAACCGTGCGAAAGGCCGCCCACGATGAGGAACGTCGCATTAGCGAGCATCGAGATCAGAGAGAGCAGCATGCCCGGTGCGATCGTCATAAACATGTCGTAGGCGGCAAAGCGATGATAGCGGAAGGTCGATTTGACCAGGTGCTTACCGTACGTAAAGAACACCTGGTAGAAGCCCTTGGTCCAACGCATACGCTGTTTCCAGGATGCCTTAAACGTCACGGGCTGTTCGTCAAAGAACTCCGCCGGCGCATAGCCAATGCGAATGCCGTGAATGGCACAGAACGTGGTGAACTGAATATCCTCGGTCAGCGTGTGGAACTGCCAGCCGTGCATACCCTCGATAACGCTGGCGGAGATGAGGTAGCCCGAACCCGAAACGGCGCAAGACGTCTTACAGATGTTGCGCGCGTTGTTGAGAAAGCGCGCCTCGCGCAGGTACCACGTGGCATTAGCTGCCGAGATCCACGAGCTGCCAAAGTTCTTGGAATTGCGATAGCTCGTAACAACATGGAAGCCCTGGTCAAAAGCATCGTTCATCTTGGACACGTAATCGCGGGCGATAACGTTATCGGCATCGAAGATAAAGTAGCCTTCAAACGTATCGGGATACTCGTTAAGGATGCGGTCGAAGCCATAGTCCATGACCCAGCTCTTGCCTTTACGGGCCAAGTCATTGCGCTCATAGACGACGGCGCCCGCCTCGCGCGCGAGCTGCGCCGTGTTGTCGGTGCAGGCATCGGCGACCACGAAGACCTCGATAAGCTCGGACGGATAATCTTGGTCCTTAATGGAGCGCACGAGGTTGGCGATCACGGCCTCCTCGTTATGCGCCGCGATAAAGAAGGCATAACGATGGAGCTTCTTGGCCTTGGGAGGCGCGACCTCACCACGAAGAGCGCCGATGACAAAGAAGACCACCTGGTACAGAAAACAGACCGTAAGCAGCGTGACGACAATCTGGTTGAAGATCACGATGGGTGTGTTGGTTTGTAAAAAGGCGAGCATGCAGGCTCCCAGGAACGCGTGACGTAAACAACCGTATATCTTACCGCAGGCTTACGGAGTTCAAGAAACCACCTAATACTGGCTAGGCCTCGAGCAGACCGAGCTGAGGGACGATTTCGTTGCCAGCGGCAGTGCGACCGAGCGAACGCGGGGCCAGATCATCCAGAACCGCCGCAAGATCCCATGGCAGCTCGTCACGGCACTCGATGTGCTCCCCCGTCACGGGATGATCGAACGCCACACGCCAGGAATGCAGGAACTGCCTGGTCAGACCCTGATCGGCACGAGCATCGCACTTACCATAGAGTGGATCGCCCACGCAGGCGTGGTTGATATGGCGCATGTGCACGCGAATCTGATGCGTGCGGCCGGTAAACAGGTGACACTCGACAAGCGTGTAGCCGTCGTCGAAGCGCGTGGAATCAAAGCGCTCAAGGACCTTAAAGGTCGTGATGGCCTGGCGCGCAAAGGGGTCATCGGAAACCGCCATCTTCACGCGGTCGCGCGTGGAGCGAGCGATACCAGTATTGATAGTGCCCTCGTCCATGGCAATGTGCCCATGAACGAGCGTAATGTAGCGACGGTCGAGGGTACGCGTGCGAATGAGATTTTGGAGCGCGCGCTGGGTGTCGTCGTCTTTAGCCGCGAGCATAAGACCCGAGGTATCGCGATCCAGACGATGCACGATGCCGGGGCGGTCCTCGCCCTGCACGGTACCCAGATGGTCGATGCCGCAGTGATAGACCAAGGCATTCGCAAGGGTGCCGCTCTCATGACCATGCGCAGGATGGCACACCAGGCCGCGCTGCTTGGAGAGCACCATGAGATAGTCGTCCTCATAGCGAATGTCGAGTGGGATGGCCTCGGGGATCACGTCGGTCGGGTCATGCGGCTCGGGCAGGTCGACCGAGATGCGGTCACCGGAGCGTACGGCATACTTTTTAGATAGGCAGGTCCCGCCGTTGACGGCAACGGCACCTCCCTCGATCAGATGCGCGCAGGAAGAGCGCGTGGGACAGCCATCGTTGGCGCCCAGATAGGCGTCGAGACGTTGACCGGCGCAATCGTCGGCAACGAGAATATGGATGTCGGCCATTAGCGCTCATTCCTTTCGCGAATCTTGCGGGCACGCTCCCCACGCTGCTTAGCCTTACGTTTGGCGCGGGCCTCGTCACGGGCGTTGAGCTCGGCGGTCGCATCGACCTCGCGAGCGGCGGGACTCAAGAACATGTATCCGATGAGCGCCAGAACGACACCGGCGGTAATGCCGATATCGGCCACGTTAAAGACGGGGAAATCAATGAAGGTAGTGGCAATAAAATCAGTCACAAAGCCCATGGCCAGGCGATCGATCGCGTTGCCGATGGCGCCGCCCGCAACCATGGCCATACCCACGACCTCTAGGCGAGCGAGCTGAGGAGCACGGAGCAAGTACACGGCAATGGCGACAATGGCCGCAAGCGCCAGCACGGCAAACGCTATGCCATGGCCCTCGCCCATGCTAAAGGCAGCTCCGATATTGCGGACAAACACAAAATCGATCACGCCGGGGATAACAGTCATATGCAGGGTGTCGCCCACGGCACGAACCGCAAGCTTGGTCAGCTGGTCAACAAGCAACACAAAGAGCGCCACCCCACCAGCAACACCCAACCGCCAACGCAAAGGCGGCGTCATATCCCCAGTACGACCCAAATCAATCCCCTACCCTCAAAACAATCGAATTCCATTTAACGCAATTAACCATCTTATATTGCCATACGCAGAACGCACGACATATCCACCAATGCGACAAAGGGGCTGTCCCCTTGTCCCTTCACCGGGTAGTCTTTTTGGGACGGGGCTTTTTTAGCTACCCAGTCCAGCGCTTTCGAAGATTAAGTCCTTATTTGAGGTAGGGCAGCTAAAAAAGCCCCGTCCCAAAAAGACTACCGACAGCGAGAACCCGCCAGAGCGAGCATGGTGCCTTGAAGCAAGGCGGCATAGACCTTCTGGTCATGCCGCCGAAGCTGAAAGGCAGATTGCCGCTCTGGCGGGTTTGCAGCGTCAACCTGTTACGCGGTTTGGTAAAACCGCGTAACTACAAGGCATTCGCGCAGCGCTTGCAGATATGCGCGTGACCGTTGTACTCGCCGACGGTGGTGCGATAGTTCCAGCAACGGTCGCAGCACTCGCCCTCGGCGGCCTCAATAGCGACGGAAAGCTCCTCGCCCTGGGTTAGCTCAACATCGGAGACGATGTAGAACTCGGCCAGATCGACGGCCTTGTCGCCGGTCAGCAGCGCATACATCTCGGCGGGAACGACCGCCTTGACGCGGACCTGCTGGCTCTTGGTGAAGGTGCCGGCGGAGCGGGCATCCTCAAGGGCCTTGGTCACAGCGCTACGGAGCTCGAGCGAGGCCTCGAGCACGCCCTCGAACTCATTGGCCTCGTCGACCGTGATGGGCGACTTGTACCAATCGAGCAGCGCGGCGTACTTCTGGTGATCGACGCAGCCGGCGGGCGCATAGGCCATGGCCTCGTCGACCGTGTAGGACAGGATCGGCTGCAGGTCGCGCATGAGCATCGAGAAGAGCTCGGCCAGCACGGTCTGGGCGCTGCGGCGCTCGAGCGAGCCGGGCTTGTCGCAGTACAGGCGGTCCTTCAGGGCGTCGAGGTACACGTTGGAAAGCTCGGTAACCACAAAGTCGTAGAGCGCGCGGTAGGCGCGCGGGAACTCGTAGCTGGCGTAGGCGTCGTCGACCTCGGCCTGGACCTGGGTCAGACGGGCAACCATGAGCTTGTCGAGCGGCAGCAGGTCGGCAAAGGCGACGCCGTCGGTCTCGGGCTCAAACTGACCCTCGAGCTCGGAGAGCAGGAAGCGCAGCGTGTTGCGGAAACGACGGTAGGCATCGGACGTACGAGCAAGGATCTCGTGGTCGATGGAGACGTCGGAGCTGGTATCGACCGAGGCGACCCACAGGCGGATGATATCGGCGCCCATCTCGTCGCAGACCTTGTTGGGGTCGATGACGTTGCCGAGCGACTTGGACATCTTGCGGCCCTGGCCATCGAGCGTGAAGCCCTGCGAGACGACCGCCTTGTACGGAGCGTGGCCGTTGGCACCCACCGAGGTGAGCAACGAGCTCTGGAACCAACCGCGGTGCTGGTCGGAGCCCTCGAGGTACACATCCGCCGGGTACTCAAGCTCGGGGCGATACTCGCAGACGGCCTTCCAGGACACGCCGGAGTCCCACCACACGTCGAGGATGTCCTTATCGGCCTTGAGGTGATGGCCGCCGCACTTGGGGCAGACGCAGGCCTCGCCCAGATAGCTCTCGGGAGCGTCGGTGAACCAGGCGTCGGAGCCCTTCTCGTGGAAGAGCTTGATGACGGCGTCGAGCGTGGCGTCGTTCATGACCTTCTCGCCGCAGTCGGCGCAGGTGTAGCTGGGGATAGGCACGCCCCAGTTGCGCTGACGGCTGATGCACCAGTCGGGACGCTGCTCGACCATGGCACCGATGCGGTTGGCCGCGTGGGCCGGATACCACTTGACGTTCTCGCGGATCTCTTTGCCAGCCTGCTCGCGCAAACCGGTCTTGTCCATCGAGACAAACCACTGGTCGGTAGCACGGAAGAGCACCGGGTGCTTGCAGCGCCAGCAGTGCGGATAGCTGTGCGTGATCTTCTTCTCGAGGACCAGGGTGCCGCGCTCGCGCAGGAACTCGATGATGTGCGGATTGGCCTCGTCGGTATCCATACCGCTGAAGGGGCCACCGGTACCAAACTCCTCGCCGGTGTAGAACTTACCGTCGTCATCAACCGGCATGCAGATATCGGTGATGCCCTCCTTGAGGCAGGCGAAGTAGTCGTCAACGCCATGGCCGGGCGAGTTGTGGACGATACCGGTACCGTCATCGACGCCGACGTAATCGGCCAGCAGCGCCACGCCCTCGACACCGTCAAAGATCGGCTGCTTGTAGTGGATGTGGTGGAAGGTCTCAGCGGGAACCACATAGGGCTTACCGTCGACCATGACCGGGGTGTACTCCCAGCCAAACTCCTCACAGCACTTGGGAGCCAGGTCCTCGAGCATAACCTCGGCACGGCCATCGTGCTCAACGGCAACATAGGCGGCGCCGGGCTTAAGGGAAACGGCCTGGTCGGAGGGGATGGTCCACGGCGTGGTCGTCCAGATGATGAAGTCAACCGGGCCGTCGAAGTTCTCGAGACCGGCAGGCTTAGTGGTCATCTCAAAGCGCACGAAGATGGACGGGCTCGTCTCGTCGGAGTACTCGATCTCGGCCTCGGCCAGCGCGGTGTGGCAGTGCTTGCACCAGTGGACGGGCTTATGACCGCGATAGATCATGCCCTTGTCGAACATGGCCTTGAAGACCTCGATGTCGGCGGCGTCATGCTGGTGATAGAGCGTCAGATACGGGTTGTCCCAGTCGCCAAGCACGCCCAGGCGACGGAAGCCGGCCTTCTGCAGCTCGATGTTCTCGACAGCGAACTTATTGCAAAGCTCGCGGATCTTAGCCGTGGAGGTCTGGTTGAACTTCTCGGTGCCGAGCTTCTCCTCGACCTTGTGCTCAATCGGCTGACCGTGGCAGTCCCAACCGGGGACATAGGGAACCTCATAGCCCTGCATCATCCAGTAACGGTTGATCATGTCCTTAGAGATCTTGTTCATGGCGTGGCCGATATGGATCGGACCGTTGGCATACGGAGGGCCGTCGTGCAGCACGAACTTCTTGTGACCCTTGTTCTTCTTTAGAACTTGCTCGTAGACCTTGTTGTCCTGCCAGTCCTTGAGTCGCTTGGGCTCGGACTTGGAAAGACCGGCACGCATGGGAAAACCGGTCTTGGGCAGATTCATCGTCTGCTTGTACTCGTTTGCCACGGTACCCCTTTCTTGTCATGGGCGCGCACGCCCTCTGGGCACCAAAAAAGCGCCCGTCCCTGCAAGCTGGGACGAAGCGCCACAAGACAGGCAGTCTGCCCGTAAAAGCTCTTCGCTTAACCACCCAGCTTAGATGCCCTCGCCCGCGTCGCCGCGCGCTCGCATCCGTTACTCGGCTGGCCTGTATCGACGACCATCTCGGCGATATCTACTAAGACGTGCCTGCGCGGCACGTCCGTTGGGACCGCAGCTCCGGGGTGATTTTCATCGGTCGCATGCACGGGTTCTCAGCGCTCCCCGCTCTCTGTAGCATGCGGACGGCCGACTACTCGTCCCCATCAACGCTTATGCGGAGTATGCTAGCACGTTCCGCGCCGACGAAAAACCCTCAACACTGGTTTTATACGTTCGAAATTTCTCACGGCTGTGGACCTTCTCTAGGAGCAAAATACCTGAAAGCACTTTATCGAACGAAAGAAGGTTGCTATGCGCACGATCGGAATGAGCGACTATACCGTCGGCGAGGACTGCTTCGACGAGCTGCCCAGCGCGCTGGCCGAATACGGTGCGACCAAGGTCGCAATCATCGGTGGCAAGCGAGCACTGGCTGCAGCACTTCCCGGCATCGAAGCCGCGCTGGCAGGCACCGGCGTCGAGGTTCTGGAGAGGCGCGTCTACGGCACCAACAGCACACGCGCCAATATCGCCAAGGTCGTAAACTCCCCCGCCTGCCAGGAAGCCGACGTGCTTATCGCCTGCGGCGGCGGCAAGGCACTCGACACCGTGAAGACCGCAGCTATCGAGCTCAAGAAGATCGTCTTTACGGTGCCGACGATCTGCTCCAACTGCTCCGCCGCTACCGCCATTGCCGTTGTCTACAACGACGACGGCTCGCTCGAGGGCTATTCGTACCCCAACCGACCGGCGCACATTTTCATCAACCCCAAGATCATCGCCGAGGCACCGGCAGAGTACTTCTGGGCCGGCGTGGGCGATGCCCTGTCCAAGCAGCCCGAGGTCGAGTACGCCACGAGCGCCGGAAATTTGGAGCACACCGCCGGTCTTGGCCTGGCACTCGCCCACACCTGCTCCGAGCCGCTGTTTACCTATGGCGTCCAGGGTCTTGAGGACGTGCGCCAGGACCTGTCGAGCGAGGCCGTCAAGCAGATCGCGCTCGACATCGTGGTCAACACGGGATATGTCTCGAACCTGACCAACCAGAACGATTACTACTACAACTCGAGCGTGGCACACGCGTTCTACAACGCCACTTGCAGCATTCCGCGTGAGGGCACCTACCTGCACGGCGAGGTCGTAAGCTTGGGCGTGCTCGTGTTGTTCGCCTACACGGGCGACACCGAGAACCTTGAGCGCTATGCCGCCTTTAACAAGCAGATGGGCCTGCCCGTGACGCTTGAGCAGGTCGGGCTTTCCGAGGCCGATATCCCTGCCCTGTGCGAGTACGCGCACGCCACCAACGAGTGGAAGCAGGGTAACCCCGAGCCCTTCACCGACGAGAAGTTCGCCGCCGCCATCAAGGCCGCCAACGCCTACGGCCACACCCTCCTCGCCTAACCTACCAAAAAGGGACAGGTTTATTTTGGCAGGTTTTATCTGGGCAAACGCCATTTCTAATTGGTGAAATAGTTTATCTCGACAGCAAATGGGGTAGCCATTCAAATGATGGCTACCCCATTCTTTTGCTATTCCAACATGCTCGGGTCAAATTCACTTGCGGGAATCACGCGATACCCGTGACGCAGCAGCAGGTCGACGAAGACACCGTTGCCCGCGGTGAGCGCGCCGCTAAAGGTGCCATCGTAGACGCGCCCTGCACCGCACGAGGGACTACGGTCCTGTAAGATGCACGCGGCGATCTCTTCCGGCCCACCCGCCTGCTCGCACATGTCGAGTGCACGCTCAGCACCCAGGCGAAACTCACGATCGACCGAGGCGCCCTCGCAGGTACGGACTTCGCCGTTCACAATCTCGGACGGCTTGCGCGGCGTGGGCAGGCCGCCAAAGACCTCGGGGCACACGAGGAGCACCTCGGTTCCCGTGCGCTCACAAGCCTCGACCAGCACGCGATGGTAATTATCGAGCCCGTTATACTTGCAGCTCTCGCCCATCAAGCAGGCACTTACCACGATCTTCATATACAACCCTTCCCAAGCAAAACGCCCCATTTGAGATGGACACTCAAATGGGGCGAAAGCACTGCGCAACTAGTATTACTGCTGCTTTGGCATCAGCGGATTCTCACGCGTGAGGAGATTCATAAACTCCTCGCCCGTGATCGTCTCCTTCTTGTACAGATAACGAGCCAGCTCGTGGAGCTTAAACTTGTTCTCCTTCAAGATCTGCAGGGCGCGGTCGTGCGCATCCTCGATCAGCTTGGCGACAATCGCGTCCACGCGCTCGGCCGTACCGGGGGCGCAGGTGAGCGACGTATCCTGGTTAAGGTACGCGTTCTGCACGGTACCGAGCGCCATCATGCCAAACTCATCGGACATACCAAAGCGCGTCACCATGTTACGGGCGAGCTTGGTGGCCTGCTCGATATCGTTGGCGGCGCCGGTCGTCATCTCGCCAAAGATGAGCTCCTCGGCTGCACGGCCACCGCAATAGACGGCGAGCTTGTCCAGGATCTCCTGGCGCGTGGTCAGGAAGCGCTCGTCCTCCTCGACCTGCATGGTGTAGCCCAGAGCACCGCTCGTGCGCGGCACGATGGTGATCTTCGTGACCGGCGCAGAGCCCTTCTGGCGAGCGGCAACGATGGCATGACCGATCTCGTGGTAAGAAACGACCTGCTTCTCGTGGTCGGACAGCACCGTGGACTTGCGCTGCTGACCGGCGATGACGACCTCCACCGACTCCTCAAAGTCGTCCTGCGTGGCGCGCTTGCGACCCTCGCGGACGGCACGCAGGGCGCCCTCGTTGATAATGTTGGCCAGGTCGGCGCCCGAGGCACCGGGCGTGGCGCGGGCAATCGCGGTCAGGTCGATCGGCGGCTGCGTCTTCACGCTCTTGGCATGCAGCTCAAGAATGTTCTTACGGCCGGTCAGGTCGGGCAGCTCAACGGGGATGCGGCGATCAAAACGACCGGGGCGCAACAGGGCCGGGTCAAGGCTGTCGGGACGGTTGGTGGCAGCGAGGACGACGATACCCTTGTGGTTATCGAAGCCGTCCATCTCGGTCAGCAGCTGGTTGAGCGTCTGCTCGCGCTCGTCGTTACCACTAAAGCCGCCGCCGTCACGCTTCTTGCCGATGGTATCGATCTCATCGATAAAGACGATGCACGGGGCCTTTTCCTTGGCCTGCTTAAACAGATCGCGAACCTTGGCGGCGCCGCGGCCGACGAACATCTCAACAAACTCAGAGCCCGAAATACTAAAGAACGGAACACCTGCCTCGCCGGCCACAGCCTTGGCAAGCAGGGTTTTACCGGTACCCGGAGGGCCGACAAGGAGGGCACCGCGCGGCAGCTTGGCGCCAATCTCCTCGTAGCGCTGCGGCTTCTCCAGAAAGTCGACGACCTCCTTGAGGGACTCCTTGGCCTCTTCCTGGCCAGCAACATCCTTAAAGGTCACGCCCACGTCCTTGGAGGCAATCACACGCGCGCCGGACTTGCCCAGTCCACCGCCGCCAAAACCGCCGCCGCCAAAGTTCATCGACGGGCCGTCATCACCCATGGCCTTCTTCATGCGGCGGTTGAGCCACCAGCCGATCAGGAAGAAAATCGCCATGGGAAGAATGAGGGTGAGCAGGTAGTAAGTCATCAGACCCGAGTTCTTATCGGGAACGACCGACTCAAGCGAGGCGCCAGATTCAAGCACGCGATCGGTAAAGCCCGCATCATTCGGCACACCGGTCGTCTTGTAGGCGATGTTCTCGTCCTCGCCCTTCTTGGTGTAATAAATCGAGTAATCGTCCGTGTTGTACTCGACCTTATCGACGCTCTTCTTGTCGAGCGCTTTGACAAACGTCGAGTAATCGGTCTTCGTAATCTGCTGCGTGTGACCGATGTTGGGGAACAGAACGGTCGAGAGCACGAGGTAGACGACGAAGGCGATGAGCACGTAGAGGATCATATTCCGTCTACGTTTGTTGTCATCCATCTCCATCTGCTTGAACTCCATCTACTGGGGTTGATAATGCTAACTAGAATACCCAACCCGGCCGGCGATAAACCGACACCGGGCACGAAAGGACAGAGATGGCATCACTGGAAGTCGGCAAGGTTCAAATCTATACGGGCGACGGCAAGGGCAAGACGACGGCTGCGCTGGGGCTCGCGCTGCGCGCCACGGGCTATGGACTTAACGTGCTCATGCTTCAGTTTGCCAAGAAGCTGCACTGCGCCGAACATGACGCAGCTCCTCGATTGGGGCTTTGCATCGTACAAGCCGACCGCGACACGCCCGAAGCCTGTGCCGCACAGATCATGGAGCTGGCGCGCGAGCAGATTGGCCAAGTCGACGTGCTGATCTTGGATGAGCTGGGAGAAGCCATGCGACGGGGCTTTGTGACGCGCGAAGATGTCGAAGCGTTAATCGCGATAAAACCAACCACCACGGAGCTCGTGCTCACTGGCCGCGGCTTGCTGCCCCTCGCCGACCTTGCCGACCTAGTAACCGAAATGCGCCCCGTCAAACACTACTTCGACGAAGGCCTCCTAGCCCGCCAAGGCATCGAATACTAATTGATCCAAAGGGGACGGAGGAAAACGAATCATCGACATCACCACGGAGAGCAATGATCCGTTTTCCTCTGTCTCATACGGATCATTAGGCAGTGGCGCGGCCTAGCCAGTTGCCGCTGTGGTGGTAGATGGTGAACATCGTGGCCGTGATGAGCCAGGTTACGGGGTAAACCAGCAGCAGGAGCTCAAGCGACGGATCGAAAGGCATGATCGCAAACACCCAGATCACCCTGAGCACGACGGTGCCGAAAATCGTGAGAATCATGGGCTGCAAGCTCACGCCGGCACCACGAATGGAACCCGACGCGTTTTCGATAATCGAGAAAATCGCATAGAACGGCGCAATAAAATGGATGATGGTCGTGGTGTAGGCCGAGATCGAAGCATCGTCGACAAACAGACGCGACAGAGGACCCGAGAACACCAGCAGCACGGCAGACAGGCCACCAATGAGCATAAACGACAGCACGAGCGACGTATGGTAGCCCTTGCGCATGCGCTCGTAGTTGCGCGCGCCAAAGTTCTGTGCCGAGAACGTGGTGATCGACACGCCAAGCGCCTCGGTAACCATCCAGACAATGCCATCTAAGCGGCCCGAAAGACCCCAGGCCGTGGTGACATCGGCGCCAAACGAGTTGACCGACACCTGAATCAAGACGTTGGAAATCGAATACGCAGCAGACTGAAAACCAAGCGGCAGACCACACGAGATCATGCTCCTGCAAATACCAGGATCAATGCCGAGTTTGGACAGTGAAAGCCGCCACGCACCCGGTGCGTGCATCATGCGAATCACGATCATCGTGGCGTTGGAGCAAATGGTCAGCGCCACCGCGATGCCGCAGCCCAGAGCCTCCATATGCAGCACGGCAACGAAAATGATATCCAGCACCACATTAACGAGGCAGCCGGAAGCGATGATCACGGCAGGTCCACGAGTGTCGCCCACGGCGCGCAGCAGTGCCGTTCCCATATTGAGCAGCAGCGCCGCAACCATGGCGGCAAAATAGCAACGAGCATAGGCCACACCCTCGGCCAATAGTTCATGCGGCGTATTCATAAGCACCAGCATGGGCTCAACGAACACTATGCCCAGAATCGAGACGACGATACCGCCCACCAGAGCGAGCGTCATGGCCGTATGGACCGAACGACTCAGTCGCTCATCATCGTGCTGGCCAAAATACTGACCCGTAATAACAGCACAGCCGGCGCCAACACCGACGCAAAAACCGATGCAGAGCTCCGTGAGCACCATCGTGGCCTGGATGCCGCCCAACGCGAGCTTGCCGCCAAACTGACCGACGATATAGGTACCGATAAGCGTGTAGGCCTGCTGAAAGAACGAACTAAAAAAGATGGGAACGCACAGCGAAAGCAACTGCTGCCAAATAACACCCTGTGTTACATCGATAGCCGTAGATTTCTTAGCCACACGCCCTCCCCACCAGCGCACGTCAAACAACAAAACGTCAATTTAAGACCAAGGCCAGCACCAGCTTATCACCGACCGGCGTCAACCGAAACACCCGGACTCAGAGCCCGGTGCAAAATATCTGCCTAGTGATACAGTCCCGGCTGGTAGTGATACTCGTTGCTCACGTGCGGACACAGCTGCCAAAAAGCGACAGCACTCGCCGCGGCCACGTTGAGCGAATCGACCCCGTGCGCCATCGGAATACGCACAGCCCGATCACAGCCCGCGATGGTCTTGGCGCCCAGGCCGGCGCCCTCGGTGCCCATAAAGATCGCCAACCGGTCAATCTCTTGCAGCGCAGGATCGTCCAACGACACCGAATCATCCGTCAATGCCATGGCGGCACACGAAAAGCCGGCATCGTGCAGCGCCGCCAGCCCATCATGCGGCCATACGCGCGCCTCGCTGCCAATGCGCGTCCAGGGCACCTGGAACACCGTGCCCATGCTCACACGGGCCGAGCGACGGTACAGCGGGTCACAGCACGTGGGGCTTACCAAAATGCCATCGACATTCAACGCTGCCGCCGAGCGGAAAATCGCACCCACATTAGTATGGTCGACAATACCCTCGAGCACGCACACGCGCACCGGGCGCTCACCCGCCACCTCGACGACGCCGCCCAAGAACTCATCAACCGGAATCTGACGCGGGCGACGGAACGCCGCGAGCGCACCACGCGTCACGATAAAGCCCGTCAACTGCTCCATGAGCTCCATGGAGGCCACGAACACAGGAACCGGACCTACGCCCTCGCGTACAACCAGACGCTCGAACAGCGGCATCATCTGATCGAGCCAGCGCTCACCCAAAAGAAAGCTCACCGGCTCGTATCCGGCACGCACCGCGCGCTCGATGACCTTGGCGCTCTCGGCGATAAAGATGCCCTTTTGCGGCTCCAGCACGCAGCGCAGCTCGCGCTCAGTCAGTCGCACGTAGGCGTCGAGCCGCTCATCATTAAGGGAATCGATTCGCAGCACCTCAACGGCATCAGTCATAGCAGCCAGCCCGTACCCTTCTTTACAGCACATCTATACCAAACGAGGCGACGCTAAGCGCCGCCCCATGCATTCAATCAACCCGGTGATACCGTTCACGCCAGACGATTTAAGCATCAACACGACGATATGTCACAAACTCATAATCGAGGCCTTCGTCACCCTCGCCCGCGGCAATCGTGGCAACCCCGTCGCGCCGCGCAACTTCCCACGCAGGATCGACATCCAAATTGGGAAAATACGTGTCCACGTCATGGGTGCAATGGTTGTGCGTGACCTCGGCCTCCACGCAGTACGGCAAAAATTGCCGATAGACATCGCCGCCACCGATCACCCAGGCAACGGGCTCATCGGCCACGGCGGCGAGCGCCTCATCGATACTATGCACCACGTCGACGCCCTCGGGGGCAAAGCACTCGTCGCGGGTGAGCACAATGTTGCGGCGGTTCTTAAGCGGACGCCCGCCGGGAAAACTCAGCAGGGTCTTGCGTCCCATAATGACCGGACAACCCTTGGTGCACGCCACGAAATGGCGCATGTCGGCACGGTTGAACACGACCATGTCGCCCTCGCACCCAATGCCCCAGTCATCGCACACGGCGACAATGGCAGAAAGCTTACACGTCATGCGCGTCACCTACACCGCAATGGGGATGTTCTTGACCTGCGGGCCGTGCTCATAGCCCTCAACGATCAGATCATCAGTCGTAAACGCGTAGAAATCATGCACATCGGGGTTGAGCGTTACCTTAGGAGCCGCAAACTGCGGACGCTCGATAAGCTCGCGGACGATATCGACATGACGGTCGTAAATATGGGCATCGGCGATCACATGCAGCAACTCGCCAGCGATCATATCGACCGACTGCGCGACCATCATCAGCAAAATGGCATACTGGCACACATTCCAGTTGTTCGCGGCCAAAATGTCCTGGCTGCGCTGGTTGAGAATCATGTTGAGTGTTGGCTTATCGTCCTGCGGGCGCCGCGTGACGTTATAGGTCACGCTGTAGGCGCACGGATACAGGTGCATCTCGGACAGGTCGCTAAACACGTACGTATTGGTCATGATGCGGCGGCTGTACGGCGTGTGCTTAAGGTCGTACAGCACGCGGTCCATCTGGTCAAAGTCACCCTCGGCATAATGGCTCTTCTGCCCAATCTGATACCCGTAGGCCTTGCCGATGGAGCCGGTCTCGTCGGCCCACTCATCCCAAATATGACTGTTGAGGTCATGCACGTTATTGGACTTCTTTTGATAGATCCACAAGATCTCGTCCATGGCAGATTTGAGGGCCGTACGACGCAGGGTAAGCGCCGGAAACTCCTCACGCAGGTCGTAGCGTGCCGTGACACCAAAGTTTTTAATGGTATAGGCAGGGGTGCCGTCCTCCCACACCGGACGAACCTTTTGGCCCTCGGTAGTGGTGCCATGGTCCAGAATATCGCGGCACATGGCTACAAACTGTTGATCAGCTTTGCTCATTGACCCTCCTGTCAGTCGCCTATAAGCGATTTTTATTGTAGCCCAGGCGCGCAGCATCGAATTGCACACTTGGGGCGGCACACGCAATGCACGGCAGTACGGCGCCGCATTCGCAAATGCTGCACCTTTAGCTTTTTTGACATATGCCAAAAATAGCTTGAGCGGCTCCGCATACGCGCTATCCTATTGTTGACATATGTCAGATTTGGAGAGTGTATGGCAGGAAGACGCGAAAAATTGCGCCGTGTTGGGATCATTCCCGAATATCGCGGCTTTACCCCTGACGGCCTTGCCAGCGGAGACGCCATCGACATGACGGTCGATGAGCTCGAAGTCCTACGGCTTTGCGACCTGGAAGGCCTCAATCAGGAGGCCGTCGCCCAGCAAATGGGCATCGCCCGTGCCACCGTGGCGGCCATCTGCAGCCGCGCGCATCGCAAGGTGGCAAACGCGCTGGTCAACGGGCGAGCACTTAGTATCGAGGGCGGCAATATCGCATACTCCCCTACACCTACGACGACGGCCATATGGCCAGCAAAGGAGGTCGGCACCATGAGGGTGGCAACGACGTACGACAACGGCAACATCTTTATGCACTTTGGCCGCAGCGAGCAGTTCAAAATCTATGACATCCAGGATGGCAAGGTGCTCAACGAGCAGGTCGTAGGCACCGGCGGCACTGGTCACGGCGCCCTAGCGGGTCTGCTCGCCAACGGTGGCGTCGATACGCTCATCTGCGGCGGTATCGGCGGCGGCGCCATCAACGCGCTCACCCAGGCAGGCATCACGGTCTATGCGGGCGCCCAGGGCAGCTGCGACGCCTGCGTCGAGGCCCTCATTGCCGGCACCCTCGCGCAGACCGGCGAGGCCACCTGCGACTGCCATGGGCACGAGCACGAGCACGCCCACGAGCATGGCGAGTCCTGCAGCTGCCACGGCCACCACGACCATGATGGGCACGAGGGCTGCGGCTGCCACTAGTGGCAAGCACCTCAACGTCAACACGCTTCCGCGCGTGAGAAAACCTGCGAACGAACGGCGAAGGCCGCCTGGAGTACCATCCAGGCGGCCTTCGCCATACTCGACTCAACCAGTCGTTACTTTTTATTACGCATCTGCGCTTCCATCTGGCGCAGCAGGTCCATATCGGACTTGGGACCACCTGTTCCCATGCCACCCATGCCACCCAGGCCGCCCATGCCGCCCAAGCCCATGGCATC
Organism: Collinsella sp. LCP21S3_C7; assembly: GCF_052118485.1. Classification (NCBI taxonomy): domain Bacteria; kingdom Bacillati; phylum Actinomycetota; class Coriobacteriia; order Coriobacteriales; family Coriobacteriaceae; genus Collinsella; species Collinsella sp. LCP21S3_C7. Next base: position 55,784 of record NZ_JBQKHC010000008.1, read on the forward strand.
CAGACCGGGAATATTGGGCATGCGCATCTTTTTGCCTTTTTTACCCTTCTTGCCCTTCTTGCCGCCGGCTTGCGCCTGGTTGGCCATCGAGCGCATGCGGCCCATCATCTTGTTCATCTCGCCCCACTGCTTCATAAGGCTATTGACCTCGGTGGGGGTCACGCCGGCACCCTTGGCGATGCGGGCGCGACGCTGGCCGTTGATGATGGAAGGACGCAGGCGCTCCTCCTTGGTCATCGACATGATGATGGCCTCGTTCTTGTCGAAGATGCCCTCATCCAGGTTGCCGCCCATCTGGTTGAGCGCACGCTGGCCGCCGGGAAGCATGCCCAGAATGCCCTTCATACCGCCCATCTTCTTGACGGCCTTCATCTGGTCGAGCATGTCGTTCATGGTAAAGCCCTCGCGCAGCATGCGCTCGGCAGCCTCGAGCTGCTCGGCATCGGCTGCCTCCTGGGCTTTCTCGATAATGCCGACGACATCGCCCATGCCCAAGATGCGCTTGGCCATGCGGTCGGGATAGAACGGCTCCAACGAATCGGGCTTCTCGCCCATGCTCACGAACTTGATGGGCTTGCCGGTCACCTGGCGCACCGAAAGCGCGCCGCCGCCACGGGCATCGCCGTCGAGCTTGGAGATGATCACGCCGTCAAAGTCGGTGCGCTCGGCGAAGGTCGAGACAACGTTGACGATATCCTGGCCGGTCATGGCATCGACGACCATCAGCACCTGATCGGGCTTGACGGCCTTCTTGATATCCACGGCCTCCTGCATCATCTGCTCGTCGATCTGCAGACGACCGGCGGTATCGACGATGACCACATCGCGCAGGTGGTCGACGGCCTCCTGGATGGCGCCCTTGGCAATATCGACCGGGTGCTCGCCGTCACCGCGAAAGACCGGCACGCCGATCTCTCCGCCAAGCGTAGCCAGCTGGTCGGCAGCGGCGGGACGGTAGACGTCGCACGCGGCGAGCAGCGGCGAGCGGCCCTGCTTCTTGAGCAGGTATGCCAGCTTTACAGCCGCCGTGGTCTTACCGGAGCCCTGCAGGCCCACGAGCATAATGACGTTGGGAATGCGGTTGCTAAAGACGAGCTTGCTCTCGGTGGAGCCGAGCATCTCGGTGAGCTCGTCGAGCACGATCTTGACGACGTTTTGCGCCGGCGTCAGCGATTCCATGACCTCGGCGGTCATGCAGCGCTCCTTGGTCTTGGCGACAAACTCCTTGACGACCTTAAAGTTGACGTCGGCCTCGAGCAGCGCCATGCGAATGTCGCGCATGGCCGAGGTGATATCGGCCTCGGTCAGCTTGCCCTTGCCGCGCAGGCGGTCAAATGTGTCGTTGAGGCGATCGCTCAGAGAATCAAACACTGGTCACTCCTTAGTTGGACTCGCCCACCAGGGCGCGGCAGAAATCTTTGGCATTAAACTCCTGCAGGTCATCGACCTGCTCGCCCACGCCCACGCGCAGAATCGGGAGCTTGAGCTTCTCGGCCACGGCCATGGCGATACCGCCCTTTGCCGTGCCGTCGAGCTTAGTCATGATAATACCGTCCAGACCCAGCGCCTCGTTAAACTCGAGCGCCTGGTTCAGGCCGTTTTGGCCCGTCGCGGCATCGATCACGAGGACGACCGAGACGGGCATGGGGCCGGCGGCCATATTGGCGGCGCGCTTACGCGTCACGTTGACCACCTTGGCAAGCTCGCGCATGAGCTCGGGGCTCGTGTGCAGACGACCGGCGGTGTCGATGAGCACCAGGTCACTGTCGCGCTTATCGGCCTCGTCGAGCACGTCGTAGCAAACGCTTGCCGGGTCTGAGCCGCGGTCGCGCTTTATAACGGGGACGCCGGCTCGCTGGCCCCACACATCGAGCTGTTCGATGGCGGCAGCGCGAAAGGTATCGGCCGAGCCGATCACGACGTTCTTGCCACGGGCAGCCATGGCGCTCGCGATCTTGCCGACCGTAGTGGTCTTGCCGGCACCGTTGATGCCCACAAACAGCACGCAGCTCGGCGTGTCGGCGAACGGATCGCGCTCGACGGGTACAAAATGCTGCTCGAGCTGCTCGGCCAGGGCCCGACGGAGTTGCGGGGCGGTCTTGAGGTTCTTCTTGGCCGCGGCATCACGCAGGTCGTCTGAGACCTGGATGGCGACCTCGGCACCCATGTCACCCATGACGAGGGTGTCCTCTAGGTCCTCCCAAAAATCCTCGTCGACCTCGCCGCCAAAGTAAAAGACCTCGTTGAGGGCCTCGCGGCTGCGCTCAAGTCCGCGCGAGAGAGCATCGAAGAATCCCATTATGCATTCACGACCTTTCCGGTTTCGCGATCGAGTTTTTGCGAGACGACGCGACTGACGCCGTCAGCCTGCATCGAGACGCCGTAGAGGACGTCAGCGTCCTCCATAGTACGGCGCTGATGCGAGATAACCAAGAGCTGCGTATCGGAACGCAGCACGTCAAGCGCGCCGATGAGCTTGGACAGGTTGGCGTCATCGAGCGCCGCCTCGACCTCGTCCAGCACATAGAACGGCACCGTACGCGTGCGATACACGGCAAAGAGCAAGGCGAGCGCCGTCAGGCTCTTCTCGCCGCCCGACATGAGCATCATCTTGGTGATGCGCTTGCCGCGCGGCTGCGCCACGACCTCGATGCCCGTCTCGGCCGGGTGCTCAGGGTCGGTCATCTCCAGATGTGCCTGGCCACCCGGGAACAGCATGGCGAAGATCTCGCGGAAGTTCGCATCGACCTTTTCGAAGGTCACCAGGAAGGCTTTACGCATCTTGCGGTCGATGGCCACGGTAATCTTGGTGAGCGCCTTGCGCGCGCTCTCCAGATCGGCCAGCTGCTCCTCGATGTAATCGGCGCGGCGCTTGAGCTGCTCGTACTCCTCCATGGCAACCTGGTTCACAGGGCCCAGGTTGTTGATCTGGCGCACGAGCTGGTTGAGCTCGCGCTCGGCGGCGTCGCGATCGGTGGGAGCAGGAAGCATGAGCGCTTCCTCGAGCACGGTGGTGCCATCGGCGGTAATGGCCTTGATGGCCGCCTCTACCTGCACCTCGAGCTTGCCGCGCGCGACCTTGAACTCGTTTTGTGTCGCTGTGGCGGCATCGACCCGCTCCTTGGCGCGGGAGACCTCGGCCTTGGCATCCTCGATGGTTTTCTTGAGCGAAGCCGAGTCTGCCTCCTCGAGTGAGGCCTGGTCACGCAGGCGCGCGGCCCAATCAGATGCACGCTCCAGCAGGGCCGAATAGCGCTCGTGCATGGGATCGACACGCAGGCGCAGCAGCTCGAGCGAGCGCGAAGCCTGACGTGTTCCGCGGATACGGCGGTCAATGCCCTCCAGGCGATGCTCCAGATCGGGCACGCGGCCCTTCAGCGAACGCAGGCGCTCGCTCGTCTGGGCCAGGCGCACCTTGGCATCGGCGAGCTTACCGGCTGCCTCGGAATCGTCACGGCGCACGCGATCGAGCTCGTCGTTGGCTTCGGCAATCTGGAGACCCAGGTCGCTTGCCTGCGCACGGGCCTCGTCACGCGAACGGGTGAGCTCGTCAACGCGCGGGCGCGCGGCGCGAACGGCCTCCGCCGCCTGCTCGCGGCGCCTGGAGATGCGCGCACGCTCGACCTCGGCGTTGTTGGCGCTTTGCTCCAGGCGGCCAATCTCGGAGAGCAGCGAGCGACGCTCGCCCTCAAGACGGGCGATCTCGCCGGCGGCATCACCCTCGGCGGCACGCGCCTCCTCGACGGCCGCATTGGCCTCGATAACCTGGTTCGACACATGCTCAAAAACGGCAGCCAAATCGGGCTCCAGGCCTTCGAGCTCGCGAATGCGGCGCTTCCGCTCCAGGGCACCCGAGGCCTCGCCGGCATCGAGCCCCACGCGCACCAGGCCACCAAAGCTCACGCGAGCGCCATCGGGCGTCACATAGGTCACACCGTCAACGACTGGTGCCGCCAGCGCACAAGGCAAGTCATCGACCACGTAATAGCCGCCGAGCAGTGCCTCGACAATCGGGCCATAACCGGCACGCACGGACAGGCGATCAACCAGACGCGAACCGGCAGCGCCCTCGGCAGCAGCAGAGCCGCTCACACCACGCGCCACCAGCAGTGCCTCGCCCGAGGCCTTCTTTTGGTCTAAAGCCGCACGACCGGCACGCTCAAGCGTGGCGGCGTCATCAAACAACAGGGCATCGATATCGCCGGCAAGCAGCTGCTCAACCAGGCCCTCAAGCTCACGCGGCGCCTCGAGCACGTCGCCCAGACGGCCCGTTACGTCATCGCCCAATGCCCCTACCAGACGGCTCACCAACGGCGAGCTATCGGCCATACGGGCATCGAGCTTCTTTTGGCTCGCAAGCTCAGAGCGCACCTCGGACAGCTTGTTGCGCGACTCACTCTCACGGGCGCGCAAGTCCTTCAACGCCGCACGGGCGACCTCGGTGGCCTGGCGCGCATCGACCTGGGCTTGGCGAGCCTGATCGAGCGCGCCGTCGAGCTCCTCGGCGCGGTCGCGACGGCTCTCGAGCGAGGCCGTGACCTCCTCGAGCTGCTCGTCAATCTGCTCCAGGCGCGAGGCGTACATGTTGTCCTCGACCTCGGCATTGCTCAGCGAGTCTTTCACCTTGGCAAGCTCGAGCGCAGCCTTGTCGGCCACGCGCTGCACATCGCGTTGCTCGCGCGTAAGCTGAGAAATCTGATTGTCGAGCGCAACACGGCGCTCGTGGAGCTCGGCGGCGGCAGGGCCGGCGGCGTCAACGTCGTCCTGGGCCTGCATGTGCGCACCGGTCACTTCCTCTAGCTGGGCACGTGCATCCTCGAGCTCCTCGACCACGCGACGACGCTGATGCTCGGAGCTCGAAATCTGGCCGCGCATATCGGACAGGCGCGACACCATATTGTGGCCCTTTTCCTCGAGCAGGCGCATATCGGAGTTAATACGGCCGACCACATCTTGCATATGACGGCGCTGCTCGCCCAAGTCGCCCACAAACAGGCCCTTTTCCTCGAGCATCACCTGGAGCTTCTCGAGCTCGCGCTCCTTTTCGCCCAAGCGGTACTGCGCAAGCTCCAGCTCGGCGGCACCCTCTTTGGAACGGCTCTCCAGATCGTTCCACTGCGACTGCAGCGAACGAAGCTCGTCAACGGCCAGCATCTGCGTAAGCTCGTTCGCGCGCGAGGACAGCTCTTTGTACTTGCGCGCGCGATCGACCTGACGCTCCAACGGTCGCAGCTGACGGGCAATCTCCTTATTGATGTCGCGAGCACGAGTAAGGTGCTCGTCCATCGACTTAATCTTTTTGAGCGCACGCTCCTTGCGGCGCTTGTGCTTGGAAATGCCGGCAGCCTCCTCGATAAGGACGCGGCGCTCCTCGGGACGGCTCTGCAAAATGGCATCGAGCTTGCCCTGGCTGATAATGGAATGCGTATCCTTACCCAAGCCCGAATCGTGCAAAATGTCCTGGATATCCATCAGGCGGCACGGACTCGAATTGATGAGGTATTCGCTCTCGCCCGAACGATACATGCGGCGGGTGATGGCAACCTCGTCAAAGTCGACAGGCAGCACATGGTCCGAGTTATCGAGCACCAGCGTGACCTCGGCAACGCCCACCGGCTTGCGCGCCGACGAGCCCGAGAAGATGACGTCCTCCATGGCCTGGCCGCGCAGCTGCTTGGCGCTCTGCTCACCCAGTACCCACAGAATCGAATCGGAGATATTCGATTTTCCCGAGCCGTTAGGACCGACGATGACGGTCAGGCCCGGCTCAAACGTCATATGGGCGCGGTCGGCAAACGACTTGAACCCTTTGAGCGTAAGGGACTTGAGATACACGGTTCCTCGCTTAAACGGGCTTCTTGTTGAGAATCACACCGTTGGTGGTGTAACCCATGCGGTCGAGCGCCTCGAGTGCAGCGGCTCCCTCGGCCTCTTTCTTAGAGGCGCCGGTGCCGCGGCCCTGACGGATACCGTCGACAAGCACCACGGCGGTAAAGGTGGGCGCATGTGCCGGGCCCTCGGAGCCTACCAGCTTGTATGCCGGGGGCTCGTGACCGTCTGCCTGCACGCACTCCTGCAAGAACGACTTGGGGTTCGCGGGGTGCTCGGCACGCTCGGAGGCCAAATGGGGCTTAAGCGTGCGGTGGATGAACTCCGCCGCCGCATCCCAGCCGGCATCGAGGTACAACGCACCCACGAGCGACTCATAGACGTTCTCGAGCGCCGAGTTAAGGCCGCGCGCGCCGGTACCGGTCTCGGAGGCGCCAAAGATGATGATGTCGTCGATGCCCAGCTCGTGCGAAACCTCGGACAGCGTGGCACCCGAAACAAGCGATACCTTCAGACGCGTGAGCTTGCCTTCATCGAACTCGGGATAAGACTCAAAGAGCGAACGGGCAACCACGGCGCCCAGAATGGAGTCACCCAAAAACTCAAGCCGCTCATAGCTGGCAGAGACCGGCTGCCCCTCTACTGCCGAGGGGTGGGTGAGCGCCGCGCGTAGCAGCACCTTGTTATTAAACTCATGGCCCAGGATTTCCTGAGCGCGCGTGAGTCGTTGAGATAAAGCCAAGACCTAGGCCTCCCTGGCGTTTTCGATAGCGTCGACGGCGTCGGCAACGGAGGTGAGCGACAACAGGGTCTCGTCATCGATCTCGAGGTCAAACTCGTCCTCGATGGCCGTCACCAGCTGCAGGCGCTCGAGCGAATTGGCATCGAGGTCGTCAAAAGTCGTCTCATCACTGATCTCGGCAACGTCAACGCCCAGCACGTCGGCAGCGACCTCGGCGATCTTGTCAAAGATTTCGGAGCGATCCATAGCGCATCCTCTCATAAGTCGTGGAATACAATGTGTCGCGCGGGCGGAAGCCGCATTGCAGCACGGCTCCGATTCTACCCCACGATGCATAGCTTGAGCCACGTAACGGAGCTCTTGCTAAACGATACCTTCCATGGAATTGGCAATGCTTTCGATAAGCCCGGCTCGAACGGCCTGAGCCGCGGCGAGCGTACCGTTCTTAACGGCTTCGACCGACGTGGCGCCATGGCCAATCAAAACGACGCCGCGAAGGCCCAGCAGGATCGCGCCGCCCTTGGCATCGCCCGAGAGCTTGGCTTTCATCTGGCGCATCTGCTTTTTGATGAGCAGCGCGGCGATCTTGGTACCGAGCGAAGACATAAAGGCGCCCTTGAGCTCTTGCAGCAAAAACTTGGCAGCGCCCTCGGTTGCCTTGAGCGCAATATTGCCCGACATGCCGTCGGCGACCACAACGTCAAAATTGCCCGACGTAAGATCGGTGCCCTCGCAGTTGCCCACAAAACCGGGGACCGCGGCTTTCATAGCCGGGAAGCACGCCTTGGTAAAGTTAGAACCCTTCTCGTCCTCGGTGCCGTTGCCAAGCAGGCCCACACGCGGGTGTTCGATGCCCAGGACCACGCGGGCATAGGCTGCACCCATCTGGGCAAAGCGGACCATGTCGTCGACCTCGACATCGGGGTTGGCCCCCATGTCGCACAGTACCGTAAGGCCACCGGCGCGGTTGGGCAGCGCATTGGTGAGGCATGGGCGCACCGGCTGCTTCTTACCCTCTACCAAATATCTAAACGGCGTCACGTAGGCGGTGGCGGCAGCCGTCATGGCGCCGGTCGACCCCGCGGAGAAAAACGCGTCCGCGTTGCCCTTCTTAATAGCACGGCAAGCAAGCACGATCGAAGACTTACGCTTGGTCATCACGGCGCGGATGGGATCGTCGTCCATGGCGATGACATCGGGGGCCTCCAGAGCCTCCACGCGCGCGTGCGCCGCGGCAAAGGGGTTGACGATATCGACGGGGCCAACAGCAATGACCTCGATATCGGGATCGGCGGCAAGTGCGGCCTCAATACCGTCGAGGACAACTTGGGGCTTCTCGTCTCCGCCCACAACGTCTACACAAACGCGAACGTTACTCATTTCAAGTGCTCCTTATACAAAAATGGCCGACTCACTGAGCCGGCCATTGTGGTTCCAGTTGGAACGGCATCGTATCCAGAGTATACAGTTACTCGGTAACGATAACCTCGCGGTCCTTGTAGAAACCGCAGCTGGGGCACACGTGGTGCGGGAGCTTGACAGCGCCGCAACGGGGGCACGTGGACTGAGCCGCAGCCGAGATCTTCATGTTGGCGGAACGACGGGTATGGGTACGGATACGACCCTGCTTTTGTTTAGGTACGGGCATAGTGACCTTCCTTATGAACTATCCAGTGTGGCGATTACGCGCAAGTAGCGATACTACCACATTTTTACTCATCAAGATTGAGATTCTTCAATGCTGCAAATGGATTTTCCGTGGCAGCGGCCCATTCGGCCTCGGCCTGGGCGGCGCAATCGCATTGCTCGACGTTGAGATTGATGCCGCAGGTGGGGCACAGGCCGCGGCAATCGGGCTTGCAGAGCACCACAAACGGCGTGTCCATGACAACGGCGTCGTTAATGGGCTCCCCCAGATCGACAATGCGGTCCTCGCCCAAAAGCTCGTAACCGTCCTCGTAGGCCTCGGGATCCTCGGGCTCCTCAAAGAGGTAGAACTCCTCGATCTCGCCGGCGATATCAAACGAGGCGAGCTCAAGGCAGCGGTCGCATTCGCCGGTGGCGTGCGCTCGAACCATGCCGGAGAGCAGAACACCGGTGCCCGCATTGGTAAAAACCACGTCGTAAGCAATGCCGTCCTGCAGCTGGTACTCCTTCTCGCCCACCGTGTAGGTGGCGACATCGACCTTGCCGGTCAGCGGATACGAGTCTCCGGGAAACTCGAGCTGCTCGGAAAGATCGACGGTAACGCTCGGGAACTCAGCCATTACCACTGACCGTTCTGCTGGGCGGCGCCCTCGTTGAGCTGCTGACGGCAACGGGTAACGGTGCCGGTCAGGCTCTTGAGGTTCTCCTCGAGGTGCGTAAAGACCTGCTCGGCATAATCCTCGGCCGCATAGCGCGTCTCGCGCTCGTACTGCTGGGCACGATCACGGATATCGTCGGCCTGCTGCTGCGCCAAGCGGACGATCTCCTGCTCACCGGCAATGGTGAGTGCCTGCTGCTGAGCATCGGCAATGATGGAATCGGCCTGAGCGGCGGCGGAAGCCATAAGCTCGTCGCGCTCCTTGAGGATGCGACGGGACTTCTGCCACTCCTCGGGATAGCTCATACGGATCTCGTCAAGGATGTTAAAGAAGACGTCGGCATCGATAACCTTCATCTGGGCATTCTTGCCGAACGGCGTCTTGGCCTCTTCGATGAGCCCCTCGAGCTCCTCGACAAGGCTCACGATCCTGTCGCCAGGAAAATTCTCGCCCGGCATCCGGTCTCCTTTCATAGGTAACATGTCATCGTGTTAGTTTACCACATGCCATCAGGCAATATGAAACGTCACGAAAAGCGATGTTTAAGCGCTTCGACCACATTGGGCGGCACAAACGTCGACACATCGCTTCCGAGCGATGCGATCTGACGAACCACCGAGCTCGAGATATAGCCGTACTGCGGCGCACTCATGACAAAAATGGACTCAAGCTCGTTGTCCAGGCGATAGTTGAGGTCCGCCTGCTGCAGCTCGTACTCAAAGTCGGTCATGGCGCGCAGGCCCTTGACCACAGCACCCGCACCCTGCTCACGGGCAAAATCGACCAACAGGCCGGTAAAGGGCAGTACCTCGACACCGTCAATATCGCCCAGGGCCTCGCGGGCCAACGCCACGCGCTCATCGAGCATAAAGGTGGTGCCCACGCCGTTTTTGCCCTGCGACTCCGCCACGGCGACAATCACGCTGGGAAAAATGCGGCGGGCGCGGCGGATTACATCGATGTGACCAAACGTGATGGGGTCAAACGTACCCGGAACGATCACGCGGTTGATAGTGTCATTCATGGGTATCCTCCAAAGGCACGTCCTCGTCAATATCGCTGTCATTAGCATGGTCGCACTCGTCCGCGGCCACCCAGCGCAGCAAGTCAACCGAGGTAATGCCGTAGCGTTTCTCTCGCACGGTCTCAAAACCAGCCGGATGAGCGCCCGCATCGCTTGCGGCATGCTCAAACAGGGCAAAGGCCCCTGGTGCCAGCAAGCCCTGCTGGGCAAGATTGCGCAGCAGCTCCTCGACCGGCTCGGCACCAAAGGCATAGGGTGGATCGAGCAGGACCAGATCAAAGGGGCCGCCAGGAACACGGCCGCGCGAGGCGCTCGCCAACACATCGCCGGTAACGACGCGCCAACGCGAGCGGTCGCGACACAGCGACTCGATATTCTTAGTGATCAGTCGGGCGGCATTGCGATCGATCTCGAACGTGATGAGCGAGCGAGCGCCGCGCGAGAGCATCTCGATTCCCAGGGCACCGGAGCCGCCAAAGGCATCCAGCACGCGGACCTCGTCCAGATCGAAATCGAATGCCGACATGACCATGGACGCACATGCCTCGCGCACGCGGTCGGTCGTGGGACGGGTGACATCGCGCCCACGCGGCTCTTCGATCTTGCGGCCGCGCCATTCACCGCCGATGATTCTCATCCTCCGCTGACCTCCTTGAAGATATGTCGATAACGCGTGGCGACCGCATCGCGCAAGGGACGCGTCGCCACGGAGTCAAGGTTGCAAGCATACCGCAAGAGCTCGACCGCGTCCAAATGGGCCCATTCGATAAGATCCTCGTCGGCGTCCAGGTCCACAAAACGCAGGGTCACACCGCCATGTTGGCGATAACCCAAGATTTCGCCCTCGTGGCGCAAGCGCAGGTCCATCTGCGCAAGTGCAAAACCGTCAGAGGTCTTTTCGAGCGCCCGCAGGCGGTCTTGCGCAGCAGACACACCACCATTGCCCTTGGAATGCGTCATGACCAGGCACGTGCCCGACACGCTGCCGCGGCCCACGCGGCCTCTAAGCTGATGCAGGGCCGCCAAGCCAAAGCGCTCGCCGTTCTCGATAACCATGACGGTGGCGTTAGGTACGTCGACGCCCACCTCGACCACCGTAGTCGAGACGAGCACGTCGATCTCGCCGCGCTTAAAGGCGTCAATCACGCGGTCCTTCTCCCCCGCCGGCATGCGGCCGTGAAGACGCTCGACGGAAAGCCCCGGCAATGCCAGACGCAGGCGGTCGAGCTCGGTCGCGGTGTCGTGCAACGGCACGGGCACCGTCACGCGACCTTCATCGTCGCGAGCAATGCCGGGAACGTCTTCCAAATCGTCCGCGGAGTCACTCGGCTCCACAAGCGGGCAGATAACGTAAGCCTGCTGTCCTTGAGCATGCGCCTCGCGAATGGCACCGTAGGCCAGGTCGCGGCTCGACTCGGTGAGCACGCGCGTCGAGACGCCGGCCCCGGGAACGGGGCGATGACGAATGATGGACGTGTCCAGGTCGCCATAGACCGAAAGCGCCAGTGTGCGCGGAATAGGCGTGGCCGTCATAACGAGCAAGTCCGCACCTGGGCCTTTGGCACGCAGGGCATTGCGCTGCCCCACGCCAAACCGATGCTGCTCGTCGATAACGACGAGTGAAAGATGTTTAAACGTTACGTTATCCGAAAGGACCGCATGGGTACCAAAGAGCACATCGAGCTCACCAGACTGCAGCTGTGCATGGATGCGCTCGCGCTCGGTGGCCGGGGTAGCACCCGTCAGGAGCGCCCAGGACATACCGGCCTGCGAGAGCAAAGGACCGGTCTTATCGGCATATTGACGCGCCAGCACGCCCGTGGGCGCCATGACGCAGGACTGGGTACCCGAATCGGCCGCGACTGCCAGCGCGCAGGCGGCGACGGCGGTCTTGCCGGTACCGACATCGCCCAGCAGCAAGCGGTTCATCACGTGGTCGCCATCGCACATGTCATGCAGGATGTCTTGGAACGCGGCCTCCTGCTCGTCGCTCAGCGAAAACGGCAGGGCCCGCCTAAGCGCCGTCAAATGACCACCCGCGGTATGGGTGTAGGGAACCACCTCGACCATACCGCCGTCGTTGCGCAGACGAAGCGCCAGCTGAAGATAGAGGCATTCCTCATAGGCAAGCCGTGCGCGCGCGATATCGCGCTCGGCCATACTCGAGGGAAAGTGAATCGAACGCAGCGCACGGGCGCTGCTCATAAGGCGTCGCTTGGCGCGCAGGGGCGCGGGAATCGGGTCGAAGGGATTGCCGACAATCTCGAGCGCGCCGCTCACGATACGGCGCATCCAAGCCTGGCTCACACCGTCGCTCACATAGTGAACCGGAAGGATGGTGCCCGCGGCACGCCCGTCCTCGAGCTTTTCGAAATGCGGCGAGGCCATCTGCTTAAAGCCGTAGGCAAATTCGACCTTACCCATCACGGCCAGGCGATCGCCCTGCTTGAGCTGCTGGGCAATCCAGGGCTGGCGGAAAAAAGCGACTTGCAGCACGCCCGTCTCGTCCACAAGCGAGACCTCGGTAACCTGCATACGCGGGCGGGGCTGCTTTTGAACGATACGATCGACCGTGGCGACGATCGTGCACACCGTACCGATAGGCGCCATCTCGATGGACCAGGAGCGTGTAAAGTCCAGATATCGATGAGGGATATGGAGAAGGAGGTCCCCCACCGTCCTAATTCCCAGACGGCGAAGGGCCTCCTCACGTTTACCCGAAACATATTTGAGTCGCGCGATATCCTCGTCGAGCGCATTGCTCTGGGCAAAGCGCTCCGAGACGCGCGGCACGGAGCACAGCTCGGACATGGGCAGATGCCTACTCGATCGAGAAGATCACGGGATAGAGCGGCTGCTCGCCACGATGGGCGTCAATCTCCAGGTCGGGCTGAGCCTCCTCGATGGCGTCGACGATCTCCTGGAAGGCCTCATCGGACAGCTCCTCGCCGGCCAGAATCGTCAGCGCGTCGCCCTCCTCTTCCTCCTGCATGCGGTTGATGCAGTCGAGCGTGACCTGCTTCACATCGGAGCCGACCACGTCGATGGAGCCGGCAATGATACCCATAACGTCACCGGAGTGAATCGGAGAGCCGTCAGAGGCGCTGGAATCGCGCACGGCACGGGTGACCTCGCCATCGCGAACCTCGCTGATGGCATCGACCATGGCGGCGACGGCGTCCTCGAGCTCGGAATCGGGCAGCACCGCGAACAGAGCGGAGAACGCCTGCGGAACGGTCTTGGTGGGAACCACGGCGACCTTTTTGTCGGTGCAGGCAGAAGCGGCAGCCTCGGCAGCCATACGGATATTGCCGTTATTGGGCAGGATGATGACCGAAGTCGCGTTGACCTGGTCCACCGCGCCCAGCAGGTCGGCGGTCGAGGGGTTCATGGTCTGGCCACCCGAAACGACTACGTCGACGCCGAGGGACTTGAGGATGTCGGCCTCACCGGAACCGGCGGCAACGGCGACAAAACCCAGGGCCTTCGCGGGCTCGGCGGCCTTTTCCTGGTCCTCGTGGATCTTAGCGGTACGGTCGTGGGCCTCCATCTCCATGTTGTGGATAAAGACCTCGTAGATCTGGCCAAGCTGCAGCATGTGCTCGAGCACCAGGTTGGGGGTGTTGGAGTGCACGTGGATCTTGTAGTCGGGGTAGGCGCCCACGAGCAGCTCGCAGTCGCCCATGGAACCCAGGAACTTAAGGCACTCGTCCTCGTCAAACGGGGCGTCGGCCTTAAAGAGGAACTCGTTGCAGTAGCGGAACTCCGAGCCCTCCCAGTCGTCGTTGGCCTCGATCTCGACGCGACCGAGGGCCGCATCGCGGGCAGAGCCAGCGGAATCAAACGTGGTGGAGAAATCCTCGACGACGGTGCTGCGGCCCAGAGCAGCGGCAACGAAGTTTTCCAGGAAGATGGCAAAGCCAAAGGCGCCGGAGTCGACCACGCCGTTCTCCTTCAGAACGGGCAGCAGGTCGGGCGTGCGAGCCACAGACTGGTAGGCCTCGACGACGATGGCGTCGAGCGCGTCCTCGGCCGAGAACTTCTTCTTCTCGCACTCGTCGGCCTTGGTCGAGACGTCGCGCAGGACCGTAAGAATCGTGCCCTCGATGGGCTTGCGGACGGCCTGGAAGGCGACCTTGACGGCGCGACGGAAAGCATGCGCGATGTCGGCAGACGTGATGGGCTCATCGGCAGAGACGAGCCCCTCGGCCACGCCGCGCAGGATCTGCGAGGTGATAACGCCGGAGTTGCCGCGGGCGCCCATGAGGGAGCCGTGGGTGATGGCGCCGGCGATGGCCTCCATATCGGCATCGGCGGGAAGGGCGGAAAGCTCCTTGGTCACCGAGGCGAGCGTGAGCGACATGTTGGTGCCGGTGTCGCCGTCGGGCACGGGAAAGACGTTGAGTTTATTGATCTCCTCGGCCTTGTCGGAAACGGCAGCCGCAGCGATCGGAAAACAGGTGCGAATGGTCTTTACAATCATGAGTATTTGAATCTCCGTTTTCGGATGCTAGTTCAGACGGCTCTTGAGCGCGTCGATGTGAATGCCGATCTTAAGGCTGGCGGGATCGATCTGGGCAATCTCCTGCAGGGTGAAAGCAACGGAGCTCGAAAGATTGTGGCAGACGGACTTCATGTTGACGCCGTTCTCGAGCACGACGTGAAGGTCGACCGTAAGGCCGTTCTCGTCGGCGGAGACAAGCACGCCCTTGCGGAGGCGCTGACCGGCAAGCAGGCGCACGCTCTCGGCGCCTTGGAGCTGCTCGGCCATACCGACGACGCCATAGCACGTCATCGCGGCATAACCGGCAATATCGGCAATAACGTCGTTCGAGACGCTCAGGCTGCCGTTAATGGTCTCAGACACAAGAATCTCCTTATCTGGTGCTCGCGGCACCATGTCGTGGGAGCAATCATTGCAATATTCTACAACGACCGCGCCATGTTGAGGTGGTGGGTCGCGGGATTACATCCTCGACACGAAATGTTGATATGGCAACGTTTGCGTTAAGCAATCGCGGCATGAAAAAACCCGCCGCAAAAGCGACGGGTTTTACAATCTGGCTCCCCGGGTAGGACTCGAACCTACAACAGCGCGGTTAACAGCCGCGTGCTCTACCATTGAGCTACCGAGGAATTTAAAGCCCAGCAGATTGGGCTGAGAAATTCTGGCTCCCCGGGTAGGACTCGAACCTACAACAGCGCGGTTAACAGCCGCGTGCTCTACCATTGAGCTACCGAGGAATAGGTGCATGCTCTCAAGCAACGAAGTTTATTATACGGACGAATCAGCTCAGGGCAAGAACTTTTTTGAGAAATTTTCCGACCCAGTCATTGAGGACGTTCTTAAACGACTAGTCATTCAAGAACGTCCCCAACGACTAATCAACCAGACGCCCAGGGTAGTCTTTTTGGGACGGGGCTTTTTTAGCTACCCAATCTGGGGCTTTTTTAGTCTTTTTGAACTGCCTCCCATTTCTTGGACATGAGAAATGGGAGGCTTTTTATGCGTGTCGACTTGAGGGTGAAGCACGACATCGAGGCCAGGAAGGCGGCGATCGGGCTCTTCG